>CAZBDF010000064.1:0-14419 GCA_964490385.1 uncultured Lentimicrobiaceae bacterium
CGACAGCCCTTAGTTCAATCACCAGTGGCCGTGCCATGTATTCGCTTAAGTATGCCGAATACGCACCGGTACCGGGCGATGTTCAAACTACACTACTCAAAACTTACGAAGAAGAGCAAGCCGACGAAGATTAGAAAACTTCTTTTACAGATATTTGAAAAGCCGGTCCCAGGGGGATCGGCTTTTTTGGTTTATGAACGTTCTGCAAAAAAGGTTCTCAGCCGTTCACTTGCAGGGAGGTTTTTAGTGATTCATATGTTTCCTTTACCGATTATTTTTTCCAGATGACCGCTAAGCGGCTGTATGCCATATTTGCCTGTTATGAACTTTTTTGTTTTTTCTTTATTTTGACACCTAAATACAAGAATATTATTCCCGCTATTAATATTAGCACCTTCCCGGTTAATATACCATAACCATAGTTTGTAAAATCAAAAGAATTAGAAAGATAATAAGCAAGCTGGAAAAAATAAAACAAAGCTATCGCAATAAGAATAATTCCAGTTAGAATTAAGAATTTCCACATATTTGTAGTTGAAAGATGCTGAATAACAAAGCCGGTGCCTGTTATTCAGCATCTGCTCTAAATGATTATTTTTGAACTTTTGTTGTTGATGGTGTATAAATGCCAAAAGTCAAGACGCCGACCAATCCATCTACAAAAGTTTGAACTTCTGTCACTTCAAAATTCTCGGCATTACCAGCCATATTCTGAGGGTCAGAAACTTTTCCCGGAATTAATCCATAAAGGAAAAAATTGTTTTTTGCAGTTACTACTACTCCTGTTTGGGGCCCTTCTCCAATTGCAAACTTATGTGAGTAGCAAGAACTCATGAGGGTTGTTAAAGCAAATGAAATCAAGATAACAAATAAAAGTTTTTTCATAATAAGATAAAATATTAAATTGTGCCTACTTCGATTTTTTTGGTCTCTTCAGCATATTCCGACCAACATATTTATTTAATATAAAAAATCTACATTTTTTCCTGCTTGTCAAGGCAAGGGGTTTTTAGTTTTGGTTTTGCTTAAAATTGCCTGTTACCTGCTGGCCGCTTCTTATTTCAATTACTTTCATTAAATTGCTTAGGGACTTGTGTGCTTAAATCTATAAAATTTTAATAAAAAGCACAAGTCCCCTTGCTATGGCTTGCGCTTCAGACTTGCACAGATTCAGTGAGCAATATTAATTCTTGATGCAGCGCACCGATAATCTGAAAGTTTTGGGTGGGTCGAAACGAAAAACTTTACTACTGTTGTAATCTAAGCCCCGTTCCCATGCAGTGGTATTTGATTTCTCAGTAGCTGTCCACCAGCCAGCAAGATCACCAATAGAATTATAACTTAGTCCATAAAAACCTCCTGGCAGTCCATTAAACCCACTACTATTAGTACCATTCCCATTGTTATTCCATCCACTCATCGATTTCATTTTACTACCCTCATTTGTTCCGCGCCAATCCTCTTCATTTGCAACATCCCCACTCATCCCTAACTGCATCTCTAGCACTTTCCAATCGTCGTCACCAGGCAATCTCCATCCTTCGGGGCATGCAATTTGCGCAGCATCCCATGTGTAAAGCCTACCATAAATTTCACCATTTGATGCGCTGTTATTATACCACCATGAGTCGCTTGTTTCATAGTTCAGATTCTCAGCAAACCATGTTTGATTACCAATTTCAACGATAGTATATTTCTGTCCATCTCTCGTATCGGTGATTGTGATTGCTTCTTCAATAACGACAACATCAATTTGGTCTGAAGCACTTGAATTAGCATTATCAATACAAGTAGCCTTAAGTATATGGTTCCCTATACTTTCATTAGAAGTATTCCATTCATAATTATATGGTGAACTAACTACAGTGCCTACTTTAACATCATCAACATAAAACTGCACTTCTGAAATTACCCCATCAATATCGGTTGCCGCAGCAGATATAGTAACAGTTTCGCCTTTTGTTATTTCCTGAGCAGATATTGGAGAGGATATTTTACAGTTTGGGGATTGGTTAATTGATCCTTCATCTTTATTACATCCCTGAAACACCAATAATACAACAGCAATAAGGCTAGTTAAACGAATAAGAATAAGTCTTTTTGTCATGATTAGAAGTTTTTTGTGATTGATGCTAGTGTTAGAATTAGATTAATATTTATTACAATATTACACTAATTTATTTTCAATTCTCAAAGTGCGGCAGGTAATCTTCTCTTTTTTTTTGCAACAAAATTTTATATCCATGTTATCTGTTTTAGCTTGTTGCCTGTTTTTCTAAACACAATTTATCCATATAATCAGCTTATTCCGTCAATCATCCAGATAAACCAATTGATTATTGATATAAACAATTGTTTCTATTATTTTGCTCAATGTCTGTGTTATATTTTAAGCTAAAATTTATTGGCCCCCTAAACCAACCGCCGTATCAGCTGGGTGTTTTTTTTCATATTTATTCATGGTTGCATAGAGCGAAGAGCGGAGAGCAAAGAGAAAAAAGAAGTTGGACTTAAACCAGATACAATACTACCCAACAATACCTACAGGTAGTTCGAAGTTTTATTGAGAATATTTTAAGTGCTTTTACTTGCCTGCAATGGCAGAATTGATTGCATCGAACATCAATCTTCGAACGGCTAACAGCGACATTGGAAAAATGCTAGCGAGGCGAGCAAGGCGGGCATCCCTTCCCTAAAGTCAGGGCCTTAAACCCTTTGCACACAAATTTGTACTCCTTAGTGCTTTGCCCTATGCCCTTTGCTCCATGCCCTACTAAACTCTCATTTCTCCAATTCATGCTCAAACAAACCAATAAATATCCCGTCAATTAAAGGCTCCTCGTTGCCTTTGCCATCGTACATCATGCAATCGAATTTGGCGATGAGTTTAAGGATTACTTTGCCCTTGAGATTGTTTTCAAGCTTGAGGGTTTCAACAATTTCAAAATAACTTCCCTGCTGGTTGGCGCTGTCAGATGAAGTGGACCATCTCCTGAAATTGTCTTCTGTATCATGCAAAATAATTTCAACTCCATTGCGGCCACCAATGGAATAGTTGCGTTTGCCAGGGCCAAAAAACTGTACAAAAGCATCCTCGCCCCAAAGATCACTTAACCGTCCTTTGGTGATTTTAATGAGCCTTACGCTATCGTTAGTTGGTGGCCTGGGTTTTAGTGATGAGCTAAAGTATTTGCGATGATTATAGGTCAGGTGATCTTCTAAGCGGGTAATGATATCGTTTTGGTCCTGCCTGAAAACGTATTGATTTTTTTTGAAATAATAATGCGCCTGGCTAATGGAATTAATATTGATCTCTTTGGCTTCATTTGTACATGAAAACTCACGTTCTAAACCATCTAACAAAACTGTACCGCTAAGCAAGTTATCATTGCTGAATTTCCCTTTCAGAATATTTCCATTGCCAAAATCTACTTCAAAGGATCCGTTATCAACTTTTGCCAGACCGTCGATATTTGCCTTAAACTGGCTTAGTATTAAACTATCACGGTAATAATTTATGAAGGCCCGTTCCACCCTTGTCCATTGGTTGATGGAATCGATTTGAAAAGTTACAAGCAAGCCTTCGTTGGTATTTCCTGACCAGGTGCCGATGTATTGTTTGTCAGTGGGGTTTCCGGGTTGTTCGGGCTGTTCTTCTTCGCAGGATAAAAAAAACGAAAATATTATGAGAATGGAAAGTTTCAATCCTCCTGTTAATACATCAAACATCAAACATCGAACATCGGACATCTTATATTTTTTTCTTAACAAATCACCCCACTCCCAAGACATATAGAAGTATCGGGGGTGTAAACCACCCCAAACTGTCCGGGGGCTACTCCCGAAATTGGTTTATCAGAATGAATGATATAGCGGTCGCCATCACTAACTAAAAAACCATTATTGAATTCCGGTTGGTGCCTGATTTTAAACTTAATTGGCTGCTTGCCTGAATAATCCCTGTCGGGCTGTTGGTTGATAAAATCAAAATGCGATAGATTGATGCACTCTTTATATTGGGTGACAGGATCGTAACCGTTAGAAACATAAACGATATTCTTTTCCATGTCCTTGTCAACCACAAACCATGGACCCTGGCTCAGGCCCAAACCCTTGCGCTGGCCAATGGTGTGAAACCACACACCCTGATGTTTGCCAAGTGTTTTACCAGACTCCATTTCAATAATCCTTCCTGTTCTCTCGCCCACATACCTTCTGATAAAATCGTTGTAGTTGATCTTGCCCAGAAAACAAATTCCCTGGCTATCTTTCCTACCGGCAGAGGGTAAGTTTATTTCTGCGGCAACATCCCTCACTTCACTCTTCAATAATCCTCCAATAGGAAATACAAGTTTGTTGAGCTGTTGCTGCGAAATCTGTCCCAGGAAATAGGTCTGATCTTTAAAACTATCTTTAGCTGTGCCCAGGTATTTAGTATCATCCTTTTGCAGGGTTGTGGCATAATGCCCGGTGGAAATCAGGTCGAAATCCTTTCCATATTTTTCTTCGAAAGCGCCAAACTTGATCATTTTGTTGCACATCACATCGGGGTTGGGGGTCAATCCCATTTTTACCGAATCGATGGTGTAACTAATCACCCGGTCCCAGTATTCATCCTGTAAAGAAATGACGTCGAATTTACAGCCATACTTTTTTGCAATAAAGGTGGTAATTTCGATGTCTTCAGCCGATGGGCAGTCCACCCATGCCGGGTCGTCTTCCAAACCGATTTTAATGTAAAAAATATGGGGGTCGTAACCTTGCTCTTTCAGCAAATGGATAGTTACTGAACTATCGACCCCTCCGGATACGAGTGATGCTATTTTCATGTTGTGTAATGTGTTCTTTGTCTAAGTCATTTGGGTATGATATTCTAAATCCAAAATCAATTCATTAAGGTCATTCTTGTACAAACTATTTCAGAGCAGTAAAGTGAATTGTAGCTTTTGGAGTTGACCTTAAAATCCGTTTAATTTTCCCCTTGCTTTTTGTAATCTTTCATTTGACTGGTGGGTTCGATAATATCAAAATCCTCCCATAAAGTGTCATCAAACTGTTTTACATAAATTGGTTTGATGTATTCGGGTTGTGTGAAATCGATATATTGCTGTTCCGAAATTTTCTGGTTATCGAGCACAAGTAATTCCAACGATTCTTCCTTATTGGCCTTCATCGCGACACCAATTTTTATTTCATCTAATTTTTTATCAAACATGAAACTTTCTTTTTTCTTTATCAAAGCAAAATTTCTGTCCAGACTAATACTGTATCCTTTTTTTCTTGAAAAATATTTTAAAACATAATTGTCCTCGTTTTTCTCAAAAAAGATTGATCCGCTAAAATCCTTTTCAGTATATCCCATACCCAGAAAGCTAACATCATTGCCGATTTTATTAGGGGCATATTCAAAATCAGCCCTGATAAGTGCATAAGTCTTCATTGCAATAAATAGTTTGCCCTGGTATAAGCCATTTTTTTTAGGTGTGAAATCAATGATGTAAACATCCTCTCCATTTACACGGGTACCGCCACCAATTGTAAAATTGTATTTACCGGTACTGTAAAGGAAATCCCATTCGTCTTTATTCTCCATCAGGCTAAATTCAAGTTGCTCTTTCAGTGATGTGCTGTAGGCTGATAAGCGCATGACGTTTTCTCCCAATGAGTCGCTTGCATTAATAGGTTTGATTTCCTTATTATCAATTTTTTGACTGATAAGCCCGGTTTTAACTTTCCAGTACTCATTTTCTTTGGTGTCGGCCAATGCCTTTTCTAAAACCTTTGCTACCTGTCCGGGCTTCGATACTCCCTCCTCTTTCAGTGTAACCATTCTAATGGGATCAACCTTAAAGGCGCTTGCATCACGGTCATTCTTATTAAAATACAAGTAACCCAGGAAATCATCGTAGGAGGTTGTATTCTTTGGTACTTTTTCACTTGCCTGCTCAAAAGTCTTTCTATCCAGATCAGGAATTGAACTCTTTTTATAATTTAGCTTAAAATTTTCAATATCTGTAATGTCCCGCACCCGAATAAACATTTGTCTTTTGGCTGTTGTCTGGAGATAATTTGACTTTTTGTTTTTCAAAACCTTTTTTACAATGGCTTCAGGATCGGGCTGAACAGCAAAAACCAAAAACTCACTCAGGTTTAACACCTCTTCAGTTAAAAAAACCAACGAATCATTTAGCAATTGGCCCAAAGTAAGAATCCTTGTTTTGTAGCCTACATATTGAAACCGCAATGTATCGGTGGTTTTTAAACCGGCTAAACTGAGAGAAAAATGACCTACCTCGTTGCTTACGGTTCCCCTGTTGGTGTTTAAGACATAAATGGTGGTATAAAGCAAAGGGCTGTTATTGCCCTGATCGAGCACAATGCCGTTGAGTTCTTGCAGATCATCAACGGACATTCCTTTTTGCCCATCTGTGGTTTGAGAAATACAATTTATAAAAGGGAAAAGCGTAAACAGCAACGCGCAAAGTACATAGTTTTTCATCATCAGATCATTTTATTGTTTATTGTTCAAGTGAAATAGTACAAAATGGCAATTAAGTTTTAACCTATAATTTCTTGTCTGTTTTTAAACACAATTAACGGAAAAATCCCGGCAAGATTACATCAACTTTTGGTAGGCTTTCCACCAACGGTCGGGGATTTCGTTGTTGCAAGCGGTTTGATAATCGTGGTAAGAACAGGGTACCATCAAATGCCTGCGGAATTTTGAGCGTTTTTCTTCACTCACAGGGATTTCCATCCACCAGCGATCAGTGGCTTTACTTTTGTAAAAAACGATCCCCTCTTTGCTCCCTTCCAATTTAACGTAGTATTTAATGTAATCCCCATTCGTCCCATCAGGGAAATCGTTGCTCCGGCTACCAAAACCATCCAGGAAATACCAAAGCATTTGAGCGGCAAGTTGAGCGGTTTGATTGTGTGGATCGTAATCCGGATTTATCTCAAATAAACCTACCGAACTCACTTTTTCACTTAATCCGGCATAGCGCATCATCTGGCAGGCTTCCTCGCCTGTAAAACCATTTGGTGTAGCGTTGGCATTGCCCGGAGCGTCGGATTGTCTTATTGCACCAATATCAAAACTGATGGTGTCGGCATTTCTAATCACAGGTTCTGTTTCTTCGATGTGCTCGCGCACAGCCCCCAGGCGATGGGTGTCGAAATACAACTTGTTCATCAATTTAATGGCATCCGGATCAACAAAAAATGTTTGATAACCAATGTTGGCATAGTTAAACAGGAAGTTGGGCTTGTGCAAGATGATTTTCGATAAATATGCCCGTGAATGAATGTCCTCTTCTCTTTTGGCCAAATCAAACCTCGAATCGATAGCAAGCATATTGATGATCTTCTTCTGGTCTTCGTAGGCAAGGTAAATGGGATAGGTCAAATCGTTGCCGCCACCAATGATAACAGGCAATACCTCGGCCTTGTGCAGTTCCTTTAAAACCTCCCTGAGCGCAAAATAGGTGTCCTTTATTTCGTTGCCCTGCCTGATGTCACCGAAGTCAATAATATTTAACTCAGTGCTGTTTCGGTAAAGCTGATAAAGATATTTCCTCACCTGGGGTGCTGCCAGGGCACAAGCAGAATTATTGATTGCGTTGCGCCCTTCCTGAACGCCAACTATGGCGATGTCATATCCTTTCAGGTCTTCGACATCATCACCCGAAAACAATTTGATCTTGTCACCTATGCGTGATCCGCCTTGTGATGCAGTAAAATCGAAGTGTGCCGGATCCACCGGTTCCAGGTAGAGTGATAGTTCCATTGGAAATGGTTTTATTGGAATATGGTTTTTTACACTTTGTGAACAGTGAATAGTGAACAGTGAACAGTGAACAGTGAACAGTGAACAGTGAACAGTGAACAGTCTTTAGTTCTCAGTCAGCAGACAGAGAACTGCCTACTGCCTACTGTCCTCTATTTCTTCTTCGCCCGTCGGGTTTTTGGTGGATTTTTATCTGCCTCCTTCGCTATTTTCAAACAATCTTCAAGGCTCAAGCCTGCAGGCTCTGTTTCCTTTGGAATTTTATAATTCTTTTTTCCGATAGAGATATATGGCCCCCATCTTCCTTTAAGCACCTGAACTTCTTCGTTTTCATCAAATTTTTTGATGAGCCTTTCGCGCTCTTTTTTTCTTTTTTCTTCGATAATTACAATGGCCCGCTCGTCTTCTACTGTTAATGGGTCATCCTCTTTTCCTAATGAGTAGAACTTTGATTTGTGCCTGACGTAGGGCCCAAAACGTCCAATGGACACAACCATTTCTTCATCCTCATAATTACCAATGGAACGCGGAAACTTAAACAAATCGAGCGCATCCTGTAAAGTAACATTGTCGAGGGTTTGTCCTTTTCTAAGTGCAGCAAACCTGGGCTTTTCTTCGCTTTCGGTATCGCCTATTTGTACCATAGGTCCAAAGCGTCCGATTTTTACAAAAATATTCTTGCCAGTTGCAGGTTCTATTCCCAACAGTTTTTCGCCACTAAATTTTTCACTTTTTTCTATGGTCGTTTCAACCTGCTGATGAAAAGGTTTGTAAAACTCATCGATCATGGTATTCCACTGCTTTTGCCCGAGGGCAATCTCATCAAATTCCTTTTCAACACTTGCAGTAAAGTTATAGTCCATCACATTAACAAAGTACTGCAAAAGGAACTGTGTAACTATATTTCCGATGTCGGTGGGTATAAGTTTGTTTTTGACCTGGCCTGTTTTATCGGCACCCATCTTCTCGTTAACCTTGTCGTTTTTAAGTGTGAAAATATGGAATTTTCTTTCTGTTCCTGGCCGATCTTCCTTCAATACATACTCACGTTTTTGGATGGTAGAAATTGTAGGTGCAAAAGTTGATGGCCGTCCAATGCCAAGCTCCTCAAGTTTTTTTACAAGACTGGCTTCGTTGTACCTAACAGGTGGCTGGGTGAAGCGTTCGGTGGCATCCATTTTAATTAGGGGGAGTTGTTGCCCGGTTTTTAATGGGGGCAGTACCCCTCTCTTTTCTTCCAAATCATCGTCATCAGTCGATTCGAGGTAAAGCTTTAAAAATCCATCGAACAAAAGTACCTCGCCCTTAGCAACAAGTTTTTCTTTCGCTTTTGAAATTTCAATATTTACTGTTGTCCTTTCAAGCTTGGCATCACTCATTTGCGAAGCAACCGTCCGCTTCCATATCAGGCTATAAAGCCTTTTCTGATCAGATGTTCCCGATGTTTCGGATTGATTTAGATAGGATGGCCTGATGGCTTCGTGTGCCTCTTGCGCCCCTTTGGTTTTAGTGGCATATTTCCTGAATTTGTAATAAGATTCGCCATAACTGTTGATAATCTCCTGTTTGGCCATCCCCAGCGCAAGATCTGATAAATTTACTGAGTCGGTCCTCATGTAGGTGATCTTACCCGATTCATACAATTGTTGGGCGATCATCATGGTTTTGGAAACTGAAAAGCCGAGTTTACGGTTTGCTTCCTGCTGCAAAGTAGATGTAGTAAAAGGAGCTGCCGGTTTTTTACTGAAGGGTTTGGTTTCTACAGCTCCCACAGTAAACGAAGCGCCAACACAGGTATTCAAAAATTTAACTGCCTCATCTTTGGTTTTGAAACGTGAGGGCTGCTCGGCCTTCAATACAGTTTTTTTTCCATTTGCGTCAATCTCAAATTCTGCAGTTACACGATAAAATGGAGTAACCTTAAAGTTTTTAATTTCATCCTCACGCTCAACAACCAGCCTCACAGCTACTGACTGGACCCTGCCCGCCGACAGTGAGGGTTTTACCTTGCGCCATAAGACAGGGGAAAGCTCGAAACCTACCAGTCTGTCGAGCACACGGCGTGCCTGCTGGGCATCAACCAAATGCAGGTCGATGCTTCGTGGGTTGTTTACTGCATCGTTGATTGCTTGTTTTGTGATCTCGTGAAAAACAATTCTTTTGGTTTTCTCCTTTTTCAGGCCCAAAGCTTCGTACAGATGCCACGAAATCGCCTCCCCTTCACGGTCTTCATCAGTTGCAAGCCATACCATTTCGGCATCCTTTGCAAGTTTTTTAAGGTCTGTAACAACCTTCTTCTTGTCTTCTGATATGACATAGTTAGGCTCGAATCCGTTTTCTACATCCACACCAAGTTGTTTTTTCGATAAATCACGGACGTGCCCAAAACTTGATTTAACGATAAAATCCTTTCCCAAAAATCCTTCAATGGTTTTGGCTTTCGCCGGAGACTCAACAATAACGAGGTTTTTAGCCATAATATTCTTCTGTTTTTTTTTGATAAAAGCGCGGCAAAGGTATAACAATTAAAATATGGAATTCAAGGAACTAAACAACAAAATCCCCAAAGTTGTCAATTTCGAGATTCAAAATATTGCATTAAGATCAAAAATTTGATGAGATTGTAAAAGAGGGACAAGAGCTTAAAAAAAATTCGGCTTTTTGCCAATTTAAACTATTTTTGCGGTCTTTTAATTAAGGGCGGTATAGCTTGCCACTCAAACTATAAAATTTTTTGGATGAAAAATAGATTACTTTTTATCGTGCGTATAGTTGTTATTTTTACCCTCGGCACGTATATCCTATCTTCCTGCATATCCATGAAAAGGATTAAATACCTGCAACAGGAAGTTGAAAAGGGTGATACAATCAAGACCCATTTTGTAAACAAAAACAACGAGGCTTATAAGGTTCAGCCAGGCGATAATTTGTACATTAAAGTAAACAGTGCGCTATCATCGGGGTCAGATAATTTCTTTGGGGAACAGGATGCGTCCAGAAGTTCGAACTACTACAACGATGCCGGTATTTACCTGAACAGCTATATGGTGAGCGATTCGGGCTATGTTGATTTTCCCTTTGTAGGTAAGATCTATGTGAAGGAGTTAGCCATTGAACAGTGTAAAGACCTTATTCAAAGTATAGTGGATGAATATTTTAATGAAACCACAGTAATTGTTAAGCTGGCCATTTTTAAGGTAACCGTTTTAGGTGAGGTTAATCGCGCTGGAACCGTTAATATTTACCAAAACAAACTGAATGTTTTTGAGCTTATCTCAATGGCTGGGGATATGACCAACTACGCCAAAAGGGACAAAGTTTATCTTATCAGGGAAACCCAGGATGGATCCAAAATTCAAGAACTCAACTTAAATGATGTCAACATCCTTGAATCAGATTACTACTACATACAGCCCGATGACGTATTGTATGTACCTCCTGTAAAAGGAAAGAACTTTGCATTTGATGCTTTTCCTTACATGCTCATTTTTACTACAATCTCTACGACGTTACTTTTAATTAATTTCTTCAATAATAATTAGTCAGATAGTGGAAAATAATTATAACACTCAAAACATAGAGCAGGAAGAATCCATTGACCTAAAGGCGATGTTCTTCAAGTTTTTCAGGTACTGGTACTTTTTTGCCCTCGCCATTTTTGTTGCACTGCTTATCGCATTTCTTTTCAACAAATACACCAAACCGGTTTACGAAGTAAAAACCACTGTCCTCATCAAGGATGATAAAGCCGGGCAAAGCCTGATTGGGATTGGCATGATGAATAGCCAGCAAAATCTCGAGAACGAAATAGGCATCCTTACCTCATATACTTTAACTGAAAGAACGATTAACAGGCTTGATTTTGAAATTTCGTATTTCAAAGAGGAGAATTTTATTACCACAGAGCTATATACGGACGCTCCTTTTCGTGTCGTTTTTGATTCAACACACGCGCAGCTAAAAAACCTCAAGTTTAATATAATCATACTATCCAACGCCCAGTATCAAATTGAAGCAATTGCTGAAAAAGCAATGCTTTACAATTATTCAACTCAGGAAGATGTTGGTGAGGCAATGCAATTTATGATCAATGAGACAGTTGATTTTGGGCAGGAAATTGAATCGGATAACTATAAGTTTAAAATCCTGCTAACCAAAAACTTTGATGGTGAAGACATTGATAAAACTTTGTCGTTCATCATGAATGATTTTAAAAGTCTGATAAGCAAATTCCGTGGCCTTACGGTTGAACCCATTAACAGGGAGGCTTCAATTGTAGAGCTCTCATTAAAAGGTGGTAGTTCAAAAAAACTTACCGATTATCTGAACAAACTTACCGAAGAATATCTTTTCCGTGGCATCGAAAAGAAAAACCAGATTGCTGAAAATACTATCCGGTTTATCGATTCGGAACTCATTGACATTACTGATTCACTCAATACTACCGAAACCAAGCTTCAGGATTTCAGGATGAACAACGAGGTGATGGATCTCAGCTTCCAGTCGCAGCAGGTTTTTGAATCGATGCGTGACCTTGAAAACCAGAAGGCCCAATTGATTGTAAAAGCAAAATATTACAAAAACCTTCAGGATTACCTGGAGAAAACCCGCGAATCTATTGATGACATTGTAATTCCATCGTCCATGGGAATTGAAGACCCTTTGTTATCACAACTTATTGCCGGACTGGCCGATCTTTATGGTAAACGTGCTGACCTATTGTTTAACGCTTCCGAAAAGAACCCGGTTGTGGCTGCCATGGACCAGCAAATCGCAACTACCAAAAGCACCATTCTCGAAAATATCCAAAATATTGTAAATACTTCCCAAATTTCCATTCAGGATATTGATGAGCGTATTGCATTATTGGACAGTGAAATCAGTAAATTACCAAAAACCCAGCGCCTGCTTTTTGGTATCGAACGGAAGTTTAAACTCAACGATGCGCTTTATACCTTTCTTTTGCAAAAACGTTCGGAGGCACAAATTGCAAAAGCTTCTAACCTTCCCGACAATGAAATTATCGACCTTGCTATGGAAAATGGAACGCCTGTTTATCCTAAAAAGAGCCTGAATTACCTGATTGCTATTGTGCTGGGGCTGGTCCTTCCGATTGGCTATATCCTGGCAAAGGATTATTTTAATGATAAAATTATTGAAAAAAAGGAAATCGAAAAGATTACAAATATCCCAATTCTTGGACATGTGATCCACAACAACAAAGAACATTCCCTTGTAGTCTCCGAAAGCCCAAAGTCATCTATTGCTGAATCATTCAGGGCCATCCGTACTAATTTGCAATACCTCACCAAAGGAAAAGAAAAACAAACACTTTTGGTTACTTCTGATATGGTTGGTGCTGGTAAAACCTTTGTCTCAATCAATCTTGCGTCCATATTTGCCATGTACGAAAAGAAAACCCTGCTTATGGGTTTTGACCTGCGGAAGCCGAAAATTTACCAGGATTTTGGCCTGACCAATACACGTGGGATTAGCTCCTATCTCATCGGTAAAAGCTCTTTGGAAGACATTATTCAGGTTTCTCCGGTTAAAAACCTTGACATTGTTATGGCCGGGCCGGTGCCTCCAAACCCATCAGAACTCATCGCATCATCCAAAACTGATGAGTTAATGGAAGAGCTACATAAGATTTATGATTACATTATCATCGATACCCCGCCGGTAGGGCTGGTAACTGACGCTTTTCTGTTGATGAAATATACCGATGCCAACCTCTTTCTTGTCCGCCAAAATTATACCCATAAAAAGGTGTTTGAATCTATTATTAAAGACATCGAAAGCCGTGAATTACCCAATGTTTACATCATGATTAACGATGTTAGTTTGGGTGCCGGATCTTATGGATATGGCTACGGATATGGTTACGGATATGGATATGGATATGGCTATGGTTACGGATATGGGTATGGTTACGGATATTATACCGACGATGAAGAAACTGAAAAAAAATCAGTGTTTAAAAAGGCTTTCGGTTAGGGGCCTGTTGAGCCACAATCATTTGTTTTTCTATAGTGCTTTTTGAATTGTTAGGACAAGGATTTGCCTTAACAATTCTTTAATTTACCATGCGTTCAGGGTTTGGGTTATTGCACACCGAATGCTTTGCTAACCTGTTACTAGTGGCTTTTCTTGTACGTGGTTTCATCACAAAATTGAATAATTTTTTCCTATGTATAGGTTTTCACCTATTTTTGTCAGCCTTAAAAATTTAAGGGTTAACCAATTAATCTGAACAAAACATTAAATCAAAAGTTATTTACTAATAAAAACCTATTCAAATGAGAAAGTATTTTTCGTTAATCGTATCACTTGTATTACTGATGAGCGCAGGACTGCAAACATCTAAAGCCTGCACCAATTACCTGATTACAAAGGGTGCTTCTGTCGATGGATCAACCATGATCTCTTACGCAGCCGATTCGCATGTTTTGTATGGAGAATTGTACCATTGGCCTGCAGCTATTTGGCCTGAAGGCACTATGATGGACGTTGTTGAGTGGGACACAGGGAAATTCCTTGGACAAATTGAACAAGCTCCCGAAACTTATAATGTTGTTGGAAATATCAATGAATTTCAAGTTTCGATAGGAGAAACAACATACGGCGGCA
>CAZBDF010000065.1:0-5465 GCA_964490385.1 uncultured Lentimicrobiaceae bacterium
TGCCCATGCATTGGATTGGCTACAATCGGCAAGGTCGGTTATTTTGACGATGGTGTGTTTGCCAACTATGATGAAACTTGTTTTGTAACTTTTGGCTTCAGCCAGGGCTGATTCAATGTTATCCTTTGTGATTTCGATGCTTTTATCAGCTTTGTTTGACGCAAGTTCAGAAACGGTTATGATGGGTTCACTGTGATTTGCTGTACTTGCGTCGATAGTTATAACATCGCCAAGAAGACTTTGGAGGGTTTCAATTTTTGATTGCTGAGCAAATGATTGTGCTGCAAATAACACAAAGCATGCGATGGCGATACTTTTAATTTTCATAATGGTAAGATTTAAATGATTATTGGATGAATTATTATTTTTGGATACCAAGCGAAGATACAAAATAAATATCAAAAAAAAGAGGCAGGATTCAAAACCCTGCCTCTTCAAGTGAAAATATTATCGATTGTTATTTCTGTACAACCACTTTTCTGATGATTGAATTTTCGTTGTTTCTCATGTAGAGATAGTAAACACCTTCGGAAAGGTTGGATACATCCATGCTTTCTGAATGCATGCCATTAACTTCGATAGATTTGTTCAAAACCATTACACCAAGCGCATTTACCAGGGTCAACTCGTAACTTGTTTCCTGGGCAGTGCTGAGGGTAATGTTGAATTGGCCATTACTCGGATTTGGATAAACTTCGATGTTGTTTCCGTTTACTTCGTCAATTCCGGTATAGTCATAAACCATTACTTCAAATGCTTCAGAATAATCGCCCATACCGCAATCGTTGCCGCCACAAACTTCCAATGTTGCCATTCCTGTGTAAGCTTCGCTCCATTCAATGGTAACCTCATTCATGTTCATGGTCATTGTACCTGCTGTTGATGGGGTAAGAACCCAGTTGTACAAAGTACAGTTGTCCATTGCCGCACAATTGTAATCTTCTTCTTCGCCAACACCAACTTCCTGGTCACCCATTACAGGGCCTGCCTGGCCGGGTATCTCCATTACGTTAATATAAGCGGTTTTGGTCATTGATGTGCTATTGGTTCCGTCAGAAACTTCAAGGCTTACATCGAAGTCTCCTGTTGCGTTATAAACTACTGTTGGATTTTGTTCAACAGATGTTGCGGGATAGCCTCCGGGGAACGACCACATCCATGATGTAGCACCCAGTGAGGCATCGGTAAATTCGACTTCAAGACCTTCGCAACCTTCGGTAACGTTAGCCTGGAAATTTGGAACCAGTGTGCTTGGCATCATACCAAAGAAGTTAAGGTATGATTCCATCAATAATGCACGGCCGCCATCAAGGCCACCAAATTCGTGTGATGCACCAATTGTCATGTATGCACCACCATCATTTGCAACAGCAGTTCCATAGGAAGGGGATGAATTGTTTAAAATAAGCTCACCGCTTCCTGAAGCTTCCAGGTGGTCAATCCAGTTGTTGGCGCCATTGTAACTAAACGACATACCTTCGGTAAATGTTCCGGTTACACCATTAACAGTAGAAAGGTCACCTGAACCATCAGAAGTTCCGGAAAGTCCAAACATTTCGTGAACAGCTGTTTGCTCATCATAATACCATGTGTCTCCACCTTCCATATAAAGGTTTCCACCTGCATTCAGGTAATCAGCCAATTCCTGTCCTTCTGCATCCGAAAGTTGGTAGTTGTCAGAGTAAATTCCCAGACAAACAAATACTGAACTGTAAAGGTTTAAATCGTCTGGTAGTGATGTCGCTTCATCATAAGGTATTCCAATTTCATCGAGTGTTTCACCCATTACGGAAGCTGAGTTGTGGTTATCGTCCAAATCAACAATAAGAACTGGAATCTGTCCAACAACAATCAGGAATGAACCATCAGCTGTAAGGTCTTTATCGCCTGTGATGTCGAAAGTAAAACTTGCCATGTGTCCGGTTGGTGTACCTTCATCAGCAGTAACTTCGAAACTCATTTCACCTTCGTCACCTGCTCCAAGGTCACCATAATCCTGGGCATCATCACCAATAGTAATGTACATGTCTGATGACATCAATTCGCCCATAACCCCGGTAGCTTCTGCGCTACCATCATTCATAATCGAAACAAATACTTCAACAGTTTCACCCGGATCGAGTTTGCCATTGTTGTTTCCGTTAATATCTACTACATAGAAATCGTTGAATTCAAGAATACCTGCAACAGCGGTAAGCGAGAAGGCACTTTCCCATGTCTCTTCGCCATTGGCAACTACTGCAAATGAAACACTGTGCCCATCAGGAATATCATTGGCAACTTCAACTTCAAATGCATTGTTCATTGTTTTAACCTCATCGGCAGCAATGCTTCCAAAGTTTTCAGTGGCATCTGTAATGGTAACATACATATCGCTTGTTGAAATGGTCACTTCAACATTTGTTGCTTCGGCCACGCCAACATTTTTCAACGAAAGATCGAATGTTGATGTTTCACCATACTCGAGCATACCACTTGCACTATTTACTTCTACGTCACTAAAGATTACATAAGGCCCGGTTGGAGGAATGCATTGAATAGTTTCGTAATAAGTATCGGTATTAAAACCTGTAACTACCAGTTGAACATCGCCAGGAAGGAATTCATTCTCCAGAGAGAAATTTCCATCAGCATCAGTATAAGCACTTACATAAACGCCATTCTGCGACAGACAAACCATTGCTCCTGACAGTGAAGCACCATTGGCAGTAACAGTAGCCTCGTATGGTGTTCCAACTAACATTACTGTATTTGAAACAGCAAGTGTTGAAGGGGCAGCAGTCCTGAATTGCAAAGAAGCATCACCAAAAGTACACCATGTTTGTAGCGTTTGCAGGTCACTTGATCCGTTGGATTCTGTGTACATGAGTGTAAGTCCATTAGCTACAACAGCACCTATTGTTGTTCTTCCTTCATCAGTACTTATGCCGTTACCTGGGTTTGAAGTATAATCATAACCACCAGTTAAAATATCATTGAAATAATCCTGTCCGCGCATTGGGGGTTGCCATGGCTGGTTGATGGTTGCCATTAATGTCATAACAGCTCCACCATTTTCGTTCTTTAACCAAGCTTCAGCAAAACATTCGCCTGAATGGAAAGCTCCGTTTACACATGCTACAGAGAAAATAAATGGAAGCATGTCGCCGTTGTTCAACTGATTTACATTTGAATTACTAAAACCTGTTGTAACCCAAGAGGTCATAGAACCGTGACCACAGTAATTGATATTACCAACACCGTTTTCGATAAAAGTTGTCACCTGGTTAGATGTTGCGCCCGGGGCGTAAGCTGTGCTCAGGTTGTCATAGGTGAACGGATCAAGTTTATTGTCGTAGATAACATCAATATGAACATAATCAATTTCACCATCATCTCCATTTCCAGCTCCTTCATTACTTGCAACACCACCGGCATTTGAGTACCAGTCGCCGCTTGGGTCTCTTTCATAGGTAATGGTCTTGGTTACCTGAACTTCGATGTCGGTAGCAGCACTTGCTGAAAAACGTCCGATAGCAATGTCTGGGAAAACATCTGTACCAACAACGCATCCAAGCATTGGATCCATTGGAGCGTTGGCTCCACCACCAAGGTCACACTTGATATCAGCCCAGTCACCTGCGAGCTGAACATAAAGAATATCATTGTTCTCGTCGTACTTCTGCTGAATGAGAGATTTAACGTTGGTACCTGTAGCAACAACTTCTTTATGAACCATGTAGCCTTTTTCCATTTTCCAATCGATGTAAGGTTGCATAGCAGCTTCATCGCGAGCAGTTGTAATCACCAAGATATCACCAGCTTCACCTACAGTTAAATCGTCGGTAGTTAAGGGTTCATAATTGATGAATACTGAATTGTAAAGACCTTCCATTTCACGGTAAACTTTACCGGAAGTGTTATACAAAGGGTTAACAGGAGTACTGTCATCATTCTTCACCTGAACAGTCAGGCTTGTATAAACCCTCAAAGTTTGGGTTTCTGCATTGTATTGGAAAGGATAAACATAAACTGTTGTTCCCCTAACATCTTTAATAATGTATGGGCTGGTAACATCAGCAATGCTTGATGGGAAAAACTCATTCACCATCGACTCAGCTGCAATTTCATAGGGAATTGCGCTGGGATCCTGATTTCTGTAAATGACACCTCTTGAAGGCACCAATGGGAAATCTAATTGAAAGTCACTGTATTCCTCGCCTGTAATTTCAAGGGCTACATTGTTGTCGGCACCCAACTGAATGTTGGCATTGATAAATGGAACTTCAGCAAAACCTTTGTCTTTTGTAACGACGCCACCATCAAAAATAATATTGGTGTAATCAACGCCATTAAGGTTGGTTGTCCTAAGGTTAAAGTCTCCGAGTGTAATTTGCAGTTCAGAAGTAGTACTGTTTAGTTTGTTGTAGTTTACCTCATAGCCTTCTTTAGCTTGTAAGCTGATAAAGCCGGCGATGAGAAATAAAGTCAATAATAGATTTTTCATAAAGTTTTAAAATTTAAGTTATTCCTAGTTTGATTTGATTTTATGTGAAAACCAAAACAAGGCCGTTGAAGGCCTTGCATTGGGTTGTTTTATTTGCTGACAATGATTTTCTCAGTATAGGAGAAGTCCTGTCCTTCGATCTTGAAGTAATAAACTCCGGCCACAACCTGACTCAGATCAAATTGCACTGAATAAGTCCTGGTACGGTTTACCTTCGATTGGGTAATATCATTGATGATTTGTCCATACGCATTGAATAAGCTGATGGTAACTTCCTGGTTGTCCACAGTTACATAATCAACAGTAACTGCATTGCCAGCAGGATTAGGATATACATTTACTTTTCCACCATTGCTTAGTTCTTCGATATTTGTTGGTTGGAAGAAAATAGTATTTGATGGTTCCGATTCACAACCAGAAGCTGAAACAATGGTCCAGTAATTTGATGTTTGCTCAGGTGTATAAATTTGTCCGCTTGCCCCTGCTATCATTCCATCATCATTGTACCATTGGTTACCGGTAGCTGAACTCGAAACCAGGTTATCACCAGTTTGGGTAATTGTTGGGGTTTCGGGTGTTTCATTTACTTCAAGCATCATTTGATCAACTACCTGCTCGCTACTTACCATATCAGTAATAGTTACTGTGTACATTGTTGATTCCATCGGGTCGGCAACAGGGTTGGCAATGCTTGGATCGCTTAATCCTGTTTCAGGAGTCCAAACGTATTCATAATTTCCTGAGCCTCCTGCAACTTGTGCGTTGAATTGAGATGTTTCGTACTGGCAAATTTCACTTGGATTAGCAGTCATAGTGCAGTTCATAGCGTTTCCGCCTAAAATTTCGAAAAATTCAAGGTAAATACCCATCAACTCATTGCGTGAATCTGCATCGCTAAGGCCACCAAATTCAAATGAAGCACCAACAGTTTTGTAGTTGCCCGGGTCGTTTGAAACGCCACATCCATAAGCAGGTGATG
>CAZBDF010000065.1:5565-10893 GCA_964490385.1 uncultured Lentimicrobiaceae bacterium
GTTTGCTGAATTATTGTTTTCGTCAAGGTCAACAATTAAAACAGGAATTTGACCAATTACCACTGAGAATTCACCTTCTGCGGCAATTCCCATATCGGCTGAAATATCCACATCAAGTGAAGCAAGGTGTCCGGCTGGTGTAGCTGAACTTGCACTTACCTGGAACGTAGCAGTACCATCGCCCATAGGTTCGATATTGCCAATTCCTTGTGGGTCGGAAGTTAAAACAGTAAGGTACATATCGCTTGTTGCCAGGTCGCACATGGCGCTGTATGCTTCGGCTGAGCCGGAATTCACAACATAAACCATGATGTCAACAGTTTCGCCCGGATCGAGTTTCCCGTTGTTATTTCCGTTTGAATCATAAATCATAAAGTCAGAAAACTCGAGTAGTGGTGCATGGCCTTTAACGCTGAAGTTGCTGCTCCAGGTGTCTGTTCCATCAGAAGCATCAAGGGTAAAGGCGACACTGTACTGGTCAGGAATGTTTTCGGCAAGCGTAAGGCCAAATACATCCTCGAGGTCGATAATTTCGTCAGGGGCAATGTTTCCAAGATTCGCAGTAGCGTTATTGATGGTAACATACATATCTGTACTGGCAAGGTTAAGTGTAACATTTTCGCCAGCATCCGAACCAAGATTTTTTAAACTAATATCCAGGCTGAAATCTTCACCATAATCAGCAAGGCCGTTTGCATTTCCTGCGCCATCATTAACCGCATATTCATCCAGAAGGATATAAGCTCCGTCGGGAGAAGCCACAGTTACAGTTCCAAAATAGGGTTTGAGGTTTTGTCCGGTAATAACAATATCAGCTTCACCAGGTACAGAAATTGGTGTTTCAAAAACCACTTCAGCAACTCCTGATTCATCAGCCAGGGCTGTTCCGTGTAATACACCATCCTTTGAAATTGCTACATAAGCATAAGGATCGCAATTTACTGTAAAAGTTAAAGAGCCAAGAGGCATCAAACCTGCATAGCTTGCGTTGATGTCTGGTGGCTGAGAAAGATAAATCGACAAGGATGGATCCCCCATCAGGTGATAAATTTCCCAATAATATTCTTCGAGGCTGGCACCAGCTTGAGTTACAGCAAAGTTTCCAGCTGCAGGCATTTGTCCTTGAGTGATGTAAAAGTCATCGATACTAATACCTTCTTTATCGTGGAAAGTACGGTCGTAAGAACCTAAATGATCGGGATTGTAAACAGGGTTGGCAGAAATAGTTTCATAACCAACGCCCCACCAAAAGTCTTCGTCCCAGTAGGTACTGTTTGAACCACCAATATAACCAAGCGCTCCTTTTAACGGCGCCCTTAAAATTTCTTCACCAAAACAATCGGTCTGAAATTCAACAGATGAACAGCAGTTACCAACCATCAGGCAGTACATATGTGCATTGGTCAAAGCCGGGATGTGACTAATTACAAAACTTGGGTCGGCCCAGCCCGAAGGGCTACAGTGTGCAGTGTAGTTAGCATAACTCACACCATCAGAAATATTCTGACGGATGTTTTGTGAGTAGTTTCCACCACCCGGCTCTGGTTGAAGGTAGGTGTGTGAAGTAAGACCGTGGGCTTCGTTGTAATAATTTTCGGTACCGTAGTTGATTTGTCCGTTTCCCCATGTAAGTTGGTGCGAACCATCGGCTCCGGCTGCCATCATTACTTCATCAAGATATGACGGGTCGGGCATTAAATATTGTTCGTATTCTAATGTTTTATCAATTTGTGGTTGGAGATGGTTCAGATTTTCAGCCGAAAATCTTCCGTAATATGCTTCTGGAAAAAGGTCGTTGGTATATTCGCAATAGTAAAGGTCGGTAACGTGTCCACCGGCATTACCAGAGAATGCAGGAATTTGATCGATATCACCAACAAACAAAACAAAACTTTGTGGGTTATAACCTTCGGGTGGATTTTCGTAAAAATCTTTAAGGTAACTTTTGATGCTTGAGGTAGTTGTTCCAACTTCGGGATTGTTGGTATAAGCTTCAACAACTTTAAAACCTTTTATGGTTTTCCATTCGATGAATGGCTGCAGGGCATCTTCAAACATAGGATCAGAAACGATGATATAAGAAACTGGTGCATCTTGCAGTTCACGTGTTGTTACCGGCTTGTAGTTTAACAGCATCTGGTGGACGCTCTTGAAATACCTGTTGGTGTGTGTTTCCTTGGCTTCAATGGTTTCGGCTACGTTGGCATCGTTAAATTTTATAACAACATCGAGTTCATCAAAAACCCTGATTTGGTTTTTCACCGGGTTGTAGTGTACCGGGGCAATTTCAACGCGGGCAATCATCACACCGCGCATCATGCCAATTTCTATAACGTCAACCAACTTATTTCCCATCAAGGCATCGGTAGCATAAGTAATATGATCTAATTCAAACGGAAGTTGTGAAGGGTCTTCACAGCTTTTGGATACTGAAGCCTGTGCCGGGATAATTGGATCGTAAACCCCAAAGTCGGCCAGGTTATAATCTTTATATGATTGTTGGGTTATAGAAATTTCGATGCTGGCGCCCAGTGGAATTTCAATCAATTTTTTTATTACCGGAAGTTGAGGTTTACCGATGTCCATCGAATAACCATATCCATTAATTTTAATTTGACTAAAATCTCCTTCAGTAGCTTTCACCTTAAATGCTCTGAGTTTGGACACTGTATTTTCAAGGCTTAACAGTGTGTAAGTGTTCTCCGAAATGGACAACTGAGTTTCCTGATCATTGAGTTGAATCGACTGTGCATTGGCATGGGAGATGCCAAACATGTAAATTCCAAGAATCAGGAGGGAGAGAAAAGTAGCTAAGCTGGTAAAATTCTTCATTTGTACGTTGAGTTAAATTAAGTTATATCGTTGATCCTGAAAAAATAAAAGTCCGCAAAAATAGGTATTTCAAACCAAAAAACCTAAGGTTTTTAGGAATCTTAACAACTGTTCTGACCGCTTAAACTGACTTTACTTTAGTGAAAGACTGGAGGTAAGGAGGATGGTTGCCTCGCTAAGCTGTATAGAATCAATAAAGATAAAGATAGGGTGATAGATGCCGAATTATCAGATTGTTGCAAAATTTTGAATATTGTTATTGGTAACAAGTAATTTTGATTTTGTCTGGCTGAGATGGATGCGGTGTGTCAGGTGTCCGATGTTGGTCAAAAATGGTTGGTTTGCCCCCCCCCAATAAACCGTTTAAACTATGGCATAGCTGTTGGAAATGATGATCGCCAGCTCTGCACTTATTCCCATGACCCCTTTCGGTATGCAAACATGCTGTTTCGCATTACTGCGAACTCTAATTTTTCATTAAGTTTATTTCACTGCTGGTTTGCGAAGTATGAGTCTTTTTGTTTTTAAGGTCTTGGGCAAATACTGAACCCATCCCAAGAAATATAAGAACTGCAATTAATTTTACTCTGGTTTTCATATTAGTAATTTATTTTATGAATATTTTGATTGATTTACAATAGATTACTCTATTACCGTTTGTTATTTTTTAAAGAATTTGTCAGTATAAAACTCCCCATCTATAATAGCTTTGATGATATAAGTCCCGGAAGGTAGGCCACCAACATCAATCTTAATTTCTTCGTTGGAAATACTATTTAGCCCATTTAAAAGCTTAAATCCGGAGGTATTGAATATTTCGTAAGATGATATTTCAGCTTTTGATGCAAGGAACAATTCATTGCCCAAAACCGGGTTGGGATAAACTGAAAATTTATTCATTTCTGTTTGATTATCGTCAATACCTATCGTATTATCAACCACCTCAAACTGCCCCATCATACCACCATCTTCGTGGGTGAGCATATGGCAATGGTACATATAGGGCACATTGTCGTTGGCAAAGTCAGTAAATTGCATGATCACCCTTGTCGATTGCATGGCAGGGACGAGGATCACATCCTTACGGCCCTGTTCACTGGCTGGAGGCACTGCACCATTTCTATCCAAAACATAAAAATGAACATCGTGAACGTGGAATGGATGCGCAGTGGGTGATTGATTGGTAAGTGTCCAAATCTCGATGTTGTTCAAAGGAATTGAATAATTGATGGTGTTCATATCAAAGCTAACATTATTAATATAGAATAAGCCATTTAATGCATTCGGCCCCATTGCTTCTGGAGTAAAAGTCAGCGTCCTTGAGAAATTTGCTGAAGATTCAGACAGTGGATTAATTTCCAAAAGCGTTGTTGGAATGGACGTTACAGGATTGTTGGTAGGCGCGACAACATTCAATTCCATCATGTCGAAATCGTTCCCGTTCATCGGATTTGGATTGTAACCGGTGAGGGTCATCATCGACATCATTCCGGGATAGGTTGCTCCATACATTCCATTTGGAAGTTCGGAAGCAAAACTTTTCAGGTTTATAGTTTGTCCCTGCATTCCAGAGAAATCTATGAGCAATTCAGCTCTTTCACCCGGCGCCATCCGCAATCTTGTGATAGCATTGGGTTCACTCAATAATCCATCATCCGAACCGATTTGATAAAAAGTTTGATTCCCTGAAAGCCCAACATTAAACACCCTTTGTGAAGACCCGTTCAGCAACCTTAGCCTTACTACCTGGGCCGGAATATCGAGCATTGGGTCGAGGGTGGCATTTACCATGATCACATCGTCGGAATTGGAAGGGACAACAATCTGATTGGAAGCATCAAAATCTTTGGTCTGGATAACCAATGGAAAATCGTCAACCCCATAAGTCCTGGGCAATTCCAATGCAGCTTCATCCTCATCGCGGACGATGATAAAACCCGCAATCCCTTTTGAAACATGTTTATTTGTTTTCTCATGCAAATGTGGATGGTACCAATATGTAGCTGCCCTGTCCATCACCGTAAACGAAGGATTCCAGGAGCCGGAGGGTTCGATGATTGTATGAGGGCCGCCATCATTTTCAGCAGAAACATGCATACCGTGCCAATGAATGGTTGTGGTGTCATCGAGCAAGTTGTTCACTGTAATGTCCACAAAATCACCTTTCTGCATGATCAATGTGGGGCCGAGAATATTGCCATTTGCGCCCATGGTGTTAGTAGCCTGACCGCTGTAAAACGGCATTGTTCCATTTTGAAGGTTGAGTTCAAAATTTGTGCCTGACAAAGTATCCGGGATGATGATCGAATTCTGCGCTGAAAGTAAAGTTGCCAGCCAAAAAGAAATCATCAATAATGCTGTTGTTCTGATTTTCATTGTTATAGTATTTAAGTTGTTAATTTGAAATTATTTGGTTTCGGGCCTGTCGTACAAACAACAGCCCGGTAATTCTTCATAAACATCATCAGGTGCGTGGTAATTCTCCGTATCGTGCCC
>CAZBDF010000065.1:10993-14394 GCA_964490385.1 uncultured Lentimicrobiaceae bacterium
GGGTTCATCATGCTTGGCAATCCTTGCAATTGTGAAGCAGCATCAATTTTAAATACGCCATTTACAACTATTTCTTCACCTTCAGCTAAACCTTCAGCCACCACGTAATAAGCACCCGCTTCGGGACCAAGCACTATTTCACGGTATAAAAATGAAGGGGATTCGCGATCCTGAACCTTAACGTAAACTACCGCTCTTTTGCCTGTCCATAAAACAGATGACTTTGGGATAAGTATCTGATCACTGCCTGCAGCAATATTGGATGCTACAATCCCATTGGCAAACATTTCAGGTTTTAATTCCTTATTGCTGTTGTTGAGTGCTACCCTGACTTGTGCAACACGCGTTTTGCCATTTATAAAAGGATCGATGAAAGAAACTTTCGCAGTGAAGTTTTTCCCTGGCAATGCCTGGAAAGTAATATCAACCATATCGCCTTTTTTTATCCAGGGAAGGTCACTTTCATATGCATCAAACATTACCCAAACTTTTGTGAGGTCGATTATTTCAAATAAACCTGTACCCTCTTTCACGTAATCGCCAATGCTTACATGGCGTTTGAATACCGTGCCCGAAATTGGTGACAGCACCTCAAAATACACTTGTGGTTCGCCCCTGGCTTCGATGGCTGTAATTTGTTCATCGGTCAAATCCCAGAGTTTCAATTTGCCTTTTGCTGCAGTGTATAACGAAGGGCGGGTTTCTTTAAAGGACATTGCCTCCAATAATTCACGTTGCGCGGTTACCAGAGCAGGTGAATAGATGGTTGCCAGCTTCTCCCCTTTTGAAACATTTTGCCCTGTAAAGTTGACAAACAGTTTCTCGATACGCCCACCATAACGGGAAGTCAATTCCGCAATATTGCGTTCATCAGCCTGTACTTTTCCCTGTAAGCGAATGGTCATTTCGGGAACAGCACTGGTGACCAGCATGGTTTGAACAGAAGCCAGTTTAGCTGCCGATTCTGTCATCACAATTTCATTGGGGTCAACATCATCGCCTCCTGAACCCATTGCTGCCAAAGGGATGAGGTCCATGGCACAAATCGGGCATAAGCCGGGTTTATCCTGTTTAATCTGCGGGTGCATGGAGCAAGTCCATATCGTAGGTTCTGCAGACTCTTGTTCATGGCCTGCGTGTTCGTTCAAATCCTGAGCAGTATTTGTTGCTTCGCCTGAAGAATGAAATATAATCCATCCCATCAGTAAGCCAACAGCAAATACTCCAATGATCAGTTTGTAGTTCTCTTTAATTTTTAAAAATATATTTTTCATGATTTCTGTTTATTTACCTATTAAATAATTGATGAATGAAATAGCTGCCTGTTTATCAGCCCTTGCCTTTTCCAGTTCCAGGTTAAATTTTAGCACCTTTCTCTCCATGCGAAGTATCTCCTCGAAATTTTTGTTGCCGGTTGTGTAATCTGTTTCAAGGAGTTTTACCGATTTACGGGCCAGGCCGAGTTGGGACAAATACAACTTAATCCTTCGGTCTGCATCCTGATAATCTTTCCATCCGTTTTCAAAAATGGACTCAAGCACATTGGATTTATCCGTTTTTTCGCTTTCTTTGGCTGCTGCCAGATAGGCCACCTCGTTTACCATGGCTTTATATTTATTCCGGTAAAGTGGGATGGTGATGCCAATATTTGGGAACATCAGTGCGTCGGTACCCGCCAGGTTGTTTTCACCTTTGCCCACAAAAATGTAATCAATGCCAACTTTAAAACCCGGCTTTCCCATATCCGAAGCAACGTCCCGCCTATACTGCAAAGCTGCCTGCTGAAAATCGAGGCTCAACAACTGATGATTTAGTTGGTTTATAGAATCGAGTGCAGCTTGTTTTGTAAATGGGAAATTGTCATTCCATAACAATTCAGGAGTTATTACCGGTTCACCCTTATCAATATTGAGCAGGTTATTGAACATCACTTCCAGCACTCCTTGTTTGTCTTGAAGCAAAGCCAGTTGATTTTCGAGTTCACCAATTTCAATTTCAATGCGGTATTCATCAACAGCCGAAACCAAACCGGATTCATATTTAATATTGGCCAGTTTACGGAAAGTATTGAGAATGTCCATATTCTCCATCGTAATAACGATGGCTTTGCGATTGAAATAGATATTGTAATAAGTGGCCCTGACTTCGTGAAACAGTTTTGATTTAGCTTCTTCAAAAGCTTCGTATTTTGCTTTTGCAGCCTGGATTGCTACATTCTCTTTGGCCTTGTTCGTACCAAACCAGGGAAACATTTGCGAAGCCGAGATCTTAAACCGCTGCGGGCCGACACGTGTTTCGACAGGCATAATAAAATAACCAAATGCCATCTGTGGATCGGGCAGCGCTTTTACCTGCGGGGCTACTTCCAGGGCAGCCATGTATTCGTTAAATTTCACCTGAAGCCCGGGATTATTTAGGGCAGCTTTTTGCAAATAACTGTCTAAGTCATCTTGTGCTGAAACCATGGAAGAAATCAGCAAAAGGAGGATTCCAATTATTATATTATTGTTCTTCATGATTTTAAGCATTTTGTTGTTTTAATTCCCTTTTCACTTTACCCTCCTGCCACATACTATAAAGTACAGGCACAACAAACATGGTCAGCACCGCGATGGTCATACCGCCAAACAAGGGTATTGCCATGGGAACCATAATATCCGATCCTTTCCCGGTGGATGTGAGTACGGGAATAAGTGCAATGATGGTGGTTGCCGTGGTCATGATTGCCGGTCGCACCCTTTTTGATCCCGCATCGAGGACTAAAGCCCGTACCTCCTTTATGGTTGTTGGATTGTGTTTGTCCTGCAATTGTTTGATATAGGTGCTGATCAACACGCCATCATCGGTGGCAACTCCGAACAGGGCAATAAAACCGACCCAGACTGCCACACTCAGATTAATGGTCCGTACCTGGAATAAATCCCTCAGATTTAACCCGGCCAGCGAAGTATCCAAAAACCAGGGTTGCCCGTACAGCCAAAGCATAATAAAACCGCCTGACAGAGCGACAATGATCCCGGTAAATATGAACGTTGTTGAAGTAACAGATTTGAATTGGAAATAGAGGATGAGGAAAATGATGATCAAGGAAATTGGCACAACGATCAATAAACGTTTGGTGGCCCTGATCTGGTTTTCGTAATTGCCGGTAAAAACATAACTCACTCCGGCAGGCAAGCTAAATTCCCCATCATCCATTTTATCTTTTAAAAAGGCCTGGGCATTTTCAACCACATCCACCTCGGCAAAGCCCTCTTTTTTATCGAAGATGACATAGCCCACAAGGAAGGTATTTTCACTTTTAATCATCTGCGGGCCTCGGGTATATTTGATATTTACCAGTTCACCCAAGGGGATTTGTGTGCCTGTTGGGGTTGGGATCAGGACCTTTTTCAAATCCT
>CAZBDF010000066.1:0-14286 GCA_964490385.1 uncultured Lentimicrobiaceae bacterium
GTCATTTAGCTTCGCTGTCATTAATTGTTATTTGCGCTTCGCGCGTCATTTATTTTAAAAAAAAATGGCTATAAATGACCATCAATGACAACAAAACTTGTCCGTATGGATGACTTCCAATTGGAAAAAGATTTTAGTTTTAACAAATCTCTTAACCAACTAAACAGTTACAAAAATGTAGTGAATTATAATTTGTTTCTTTGCAACTTTACAAAGGTAGGGGATATCTTTATTAAAAGTGATATTAAAAACTCTAAAATAATGATGAATAAAAATATAGTAATC
Organism: uncultured Lentimicrobiaceae bacterium; assembly: GCA_964490385.1. GTDB lineage: Bacteria > Bacteroidota > Bacteroidia > Bacteroidales > 4484-276 > 4484-276. The sequence goes on from CAZBDF010000066.1 coordinate 286, forward strand.
ACGGGTACTGGCAGTTACATACCGCCTATAGTGGTCACAAACGAAGATTTTGCAAAAAATAAATTTTACGACACAGGTGGCGTTCAATTTGAGGCCAGCCACGAAGATATTGCTGAAAAATTTAAAGCCATAACTGGCATTGAAGAAAGAAGATATGCAAAAGATGATTGTATGGCCTCTGATATGGGTTTTGAAGCTGCAAGACTTGCTATCGAAGATGCAGGAATCGACCCCGAGGAAATTGATCAAATCATCGTTGCAAGTAATTTTGGTGATGTTCAAAAAGGAACTATTCAAACGGATATGGTCCCAAGCATTGCCTCAAGGATAAAATACCGGCTCGAAATTAAGAACCCATACTGTGTAGCCTACGATGTAATTTTCGGTTGCCCCGGATGGGTGCAGGGTATTATCCAGGCCGAATCGTACATTAAATCCGGGATGGCAAAAAAGTGCCTCGTGATAGGTACTGAAACGCTGTCGAGGGTAATTGACATACACGACCGCGATTCGATGATTTACTCCGATGGTGCCGGGGCATGTATTATTGAAGCATTGGAAGGTGAATGCAAAAAAGGTGTTTTATCGTCAAGCATGGCATCATATACTGCCGATGAAGCTTACCTGCTTTATCTTGGGAAAAGTAATATTGAAGAATCTGACCCAAAAGTACGGTACATTAAAATGTTTGGTCATAAAATATATGAGTTTGCATTAAATAATGTCCCCAATGCCATGAAGCTATGTATGGAGAGAGCTGAAATTGACATCCATGATATTAAAAAAGTTTTTATCCATCAAGCCAACGAAAAGATGGATTTCGAGATTGTGAAACGACTGTTCAGAATGTACAAGATAAGGAATGCCCCCGAAGGAGTTATGCCGATGAGCATCCATAAACTTGGAAATAGCTCAGTAGCCACGGTCCCCACCCTATTTGATTTGGTTAGAAAAAACAAAATCGAAGGACATGAGTTGAAGGAAGGCGATCTGATACTATTGGCTTCGGTTGGTGCCGGAATGAATGTTAATTGTGTTTCCTATCGATGTTAAAAAAACCCAGCCAGTTCCGCACGTGCGGAACTGGCTGGGTTGAAGAATCAATAAACAATATTTTTCAGGTATCTATTGCACAATCATCTTTCCATTAAACTTCGAACTCCCTGCATTAAGCGTATAGAAATAAACACCCTCATTCAGATTTTCAAAATTTAGTGTGAGCTGGTGTGGGCCGTTTTGCATTTGGCCAAAATCGAAATTCTTCATCAGTTGACCTGCTATATTGAATACATTAATCGAAACATTACTTTCCCTGATCAGGTTGATATTGAAGTGGGTCATGTCCCGGAATGGATTTGGGAAATTCTGTGCCAGCGAAACCATAGGTTCACTTTCCTCATTTTCAATTCCAACGACGTTGTAAGACCTATTGAAATCTGGAATATACCAAAACTGTACAGGGGAACTGATATCATTATCTGTCAGCTCTTCATATGCAAAAGGGATGGTGCATTCATAGTCTCCATTGTCGCTAACATCAGCAAATACATAATGCGACATACAGCCGAAGCGTGCCTGCCACATAGCATTTGACCATTCGGTTACATTTACAACATCTTCACCGTGCATGGTCATTTCCGGGATGTATTCACGGAAATAAATATCGGGTTGGCTGTTCGTGGTAACACCTTCGAGGCGGGTATCAAGAAATGAGAAAAATACGATTGCCCCGTCTTCCGTCGTTGCCACCTGCGGGCGGTTGTATTGGGTGACGGTACTCCCTGTTGACCCGGTGTAGAGTTCGTCGAAGGTTGTAAGATAATCAAGGTTGAAAGCCTGCCAGTTTTCACCCTGGTCGGCGGTATAAATATGAAACATAGCAAACATACCTACAGAATGGTTCCAGGTTCCTGCGGCGAGGTCAGCGATAGCTACCACCCCTACAATATGCGGGTTTCCCCAGGCATCAACAGCCAGGTCAATGTGATATCCCATAAAATAATCAATCTCATCACGTGGGGGTACAGGATCGGGATCGAAGTAAGCTGCCAAATCTTCATCTGAAATAAATTCCAGCACTGCCCCCAGGCCATCCTCGCCACCTAATTGTACTTCAATGGGATCATCGTCCCAGGTTTGGCCTCCATCTGTCGTTTTAAACAGAATGGGGTGATAAGAAGTATAGGGCAGGTCAGGATCCCGTCGCGACATGGCACAAATCCAACCGGTCATCCCATCGGGGGCAAAGGCAACTTTTGCATCATTAATTCCATTATCTGGATTTATTTCGAGGGGCAGGTGATCGAAAGTGTAATCAAAATCTTCAGTGCCATCATTCCAGGTACCATGTCCAACAATGAGATTGTTGGTATAAACAAATTCACCTGAAGAGCCATCATTTTCCTCATCAACCATCCACGCTTCGCCCAATTGTGTAATTGTAAAACCAGAGGGTAAGTATTGATAGAAATCATCGGCTGATGGCTGATCGTGTTGCGTGGGCAAAGACCCTTCAGACAGCTTTTTCGATCCCCAGCAATATCCCCCCCACGCCGTTCCACCTCCGGTATTTGAGCCATCGAGGGTTGGTGCAAAGTAGGAAAAATAGGCCTCATCCGGATCGGTATTACCAATTGGATTATACAGCAAACCCTGAGGATACCTTCCATTAGCAGCACCTACCAATGTAGGATCGTAAACCTGGATATTGTTCGTCCATGTCTGTCCTTTATCCATCGAAATATCATAAGCAAGGTATCCGGTGCCGGGAGGATTAAGCATACGGTGAATAAATGAGACAGAATTGATGTCGTTCACTGCCCACAGAAAAGTAGTGCGCATGTAGGCAAACCCAAAAGCATTTCCCGACTGGCCAATTGCAACGGGATTTACGATATCAGTACTTTTGAATCCGGAGGGAGGTAAAAACTTCGATTTGGGAACTAAAGTTTTTACAGTTGTAGCTGACTGCTTTTTAACAATGAGTTCTTTGGAATTTGTTGGAGAGTCGAATTTACCCTGGTGTGCATTTTGGGCCATTATGCCAAATGCACCCATCAGGAAAACCATAAGAAAAAGCTTTTTCATAAGTCATCAAATTTTGGTGAATATTTTTTTTATTTAGAAATGCCCCACAAAAGTATGTAGAGTTTAGCAAAAATACAAATTCAAGAAAACTAAGATCAACATTAACGAAAAACCAGCCCCCAATAAATCAGGAGCCGGTTAAAAACAAGGGAAAAAAGTAAAATCAGCGGGTTGCTTATTGCACAATCATCTTTCCGTTAAATGTTGAGTTACCTGCATCAAGGGTATAGAAATAAACGCCCTCATCCAGATTTTCGAAATTCAATGTTAGCTGGTGCGGGCCGTTTTGCATTTGGCCAAAATCGAAATTCTTCATCAGTTGACCTGCTATATTGAATACATTGATCGAAACATTGCTTTCCCTGATCAGGTTGATATTAAAGTATGTGACATCCCTGAACGGATTCGGGAAATTCTGTGCCAGCGAAACCATAGGTATATCCTCCTGTCCATCAACACCTGTAATTATATAGGAGCGATTAAAATCAGGGATATACCAGAACTGGACTGGTGAAGCCACATCTTCGTTTGCCAGCTCCTCGTAAACAAAAGGTATGGTGCAATCGTAGCTACCATCATCAGTAACATCGGCAAACACATAGTGCGACATGCAGCCCCAACGGGCCTGCCACATGGCATTCGACCATTCGGTAACATTCACAGCTTCTTCGCCATGCCAGGTCATTTCGGGTATGTATTCCCTGAAAAAGATATCTGGCTGGTTATTATCTGTTATCCCTTCGATACGGGTATCAAGAAAAGAGAAAAACACAATTGCCCCATCTTCGGTAGTTGCCACCTGCGGCCTGTTATCCTGGCTACAAGGACTTCCATTGCTTCCTGTATATTCGTAGTCGAATGTGGTTAAATTGTCCAGATTAAAAGACTGCCAGTTTTCACCCTGGTCGGCAGTATAAATGTGGAACATTGCAAAAACACCTTCGTAATGGTACCATCCACTTCCGTCGGGATCGGCAAGGGCAACTACACCGGCAATATGTGGATTGCCCCATGCATCTACCGCCATGTCGATTGTATAGCCCATGTAATACGCTATTTCATCTCTTGGGGGTACCGGGTCAGGGTCAAAGAACTCTGTTAAAGCCTCATCCGAAATAAAGTCCCAAACTGCCTCCAGGCCATCATCGCCCCCCAGTTGAACTTCTATGGGGTCATCACTCCATGTTTGGCCACCATCAGTGGTTTTAAAAAGAATGGGGTGGTAGGATGTAAATGGAAGTGCAGGGATCCTATCAGACATCACGCAAATCCAGCCGGTCATCCCATCGGGGGCAAAAGCAATTTTTACATCATTAATTCCATCTTCAGGATTAATGTCGAGTGGCAGGTGATCGAAGGTGTAATCAAAATCTTCAGTCCCTTCATTCCACAAACCATGGCCAAGAATTATGTTATCGGTATAAACATATTCCCCGGTCGCACCTTCCATTTCCTCATCGGCCATCCACATTTCACCAAGTTGCGTTAGGGTGAGGCCAGATGGCAGGTACTGGCGAAACTCAGCAGTTGAAGATTGGTTGTTTTGTGTGGGCAAGGAACCGGCAGCAAGTTTTTTAGTGCCCCAGGTGTAACCGCCCCAGGTATTATCACCTGCAGTATTTGATCCATCCAATGTGGGGGCAAAATAGGAGAAATAGGCATCATCAGGATTGGCATTTCCAACAGGATTATAAAGCACACCTTGTGGATACCTGCCATTGTAATCATTGGCAATGGAAGGATCGTAAACCTGGTTATTGTTGGTCCAGGTTTGGCCCCTGTCCATAGAAACATCATAAGCCAGGAAACCTGTACCCGGTGGATTCTGCATCCTATGAATAAAGGAGATCGAATTGATGTCGTTCACAGCCCAAAGGTAGGTTGTACGCATGTAAGCAAAGCCCCAGGCATTTCCCGCCTGGCCAAGGGCAATCGGATTAACAATATCAGTATTCTTAAAGCCTGCAGGTGGGAATTGTTTTCGGGCACTTAGAAATGGCCTGAGACCATCAGTAGATTGTTTTTCAATCGTCAGGCTTCCGGCATTTGTTGGAGACCTGAACTTGCTTTTGTCGATGTTTTGTGCAAACAATGCAAATGCACTAAACAGAAAAGCGAAAAGGATAAGCTTTTTCATAAGGCAGAAGTTTTGATTAATACTAAATTTTATTGTGGTTTGAAAAGTCAGGGCTAATATAGCCAGACAATAAGGGGATTACAAGCCAGAAACAGTTTTCGGCAGGTGGTGCAAAGGAAGTGGTGGGAGGGAATCATTTAAGTGCAGGAGGGAGTTGGTAGTATGCAGTCCTCGGTAGGCAGTCTTCAGTCAACAGTTGGCAACCATCAGTCAGCGGTCATGACATAACAACATTATATTGTCCAGAAAATGAAGACGTGGAAACTTTACAATCGTTATTAATGAAAATTAAACCATGTTGTCAAAATCTACGAAATAACATGCTCGTACTTCTGATTTCGCTGATACGGAACAAATCCAGCTTCGCAGATGGCCCGCTGGATTCCGTCGGCATCAAAAGCGTAGGATGCGCCCGCAACCGAAACCACGTTTTCCTCAATCATGATGGAACCAAAATCATCCGCGCCACCGTGCAGGCATATTTGGGCTACATCTTTTCCTACCGTGAGCCACGATGCCTGGACGTGTGGGATATTGGGCAACAAGATTCTGCTCATAGCTACCAAACGTATATAATCATCAGCGGTAGTTTCATTTGTTACACCATAACGTTTATTCAAGGTGGTGTTTTCATCCTGGAATGGCCATGGGGTGAACGAAATAAATCCCGGATATCCTTTCGGCTTTTTCGATTGAACCTCCCTGAGTTTGACCAAGTGTTCAATCCTTTCTTTCGGTGTTTCTACATGGCCAAACATCATGGTGGATGAAGTGATCATTCCCAACTTGTGGGCTTCGTGTGCCACTTCCAACCATTCAGCTGCAGAACATTTGCATTTAGAAATTTTTGAACGGACACGATCCATAAGTATTTCGGCACCCGCACCGGGCAAACTGTCCAATCCTGATTCAATCAGCGCCTTCAAAACGAATTCGTAGGATTTCCCTTCGAGTTTGGCGATGTGCACAATTTCGGGAGGACCGAGGGCATGCAACTTTAAATTGGGATACAAACTTTTTAATTCAGAAAACAATCCTGTATAAAATTCAAGCCCCAATTTAGGATGAAGGCCACCCTGCAATAATAACTGCCCACCACCCTTTGCTATGGTCTCATCAATTTTTTGTTTGTACTCGTCGATGGAAGTTATAAAAGCATCGGCAGATTTTTCTGATCTGAAAAAGTTACAAAACTGGCATGCAGAATTACACACGTTGGTGATGTTGATGTTACGGTCGATGATCCAGCCTACCTTGTTGCCGGGATGCAACTTTTGCCTGATCTCATTGGCCACAGCCATCAATTCAGAAGTAGCCGCATGTTGGTATAAATACATTCCTTCTTCCAGAGAAAGGAAGTCGAGTTGCAGTGCTTTGTTGAGAAGTTTCGATATTTTCAAAATAAAATATTTTTTACATGGTCTTTTTATGACACTGATTTATGCTGATGAAATGGATTAAAAATCACTATTTCCAATTAAATGAATGATGTAGAATTTAGATTCTTCGCTTCACTGCGTTTTGCTCAGAATGACAATTAGTGGTGACGTTTTGGGGAGTTGGTGGATGGCGGCTTCGCCGCCATCCACCAACTCCCATCTACTAAAACAATTAGCCGACTGTCATTCTGAGCGAAGCGAAGAATCTGTTTAATTTCATCAGTCAGTAGTGAAAAATAATATCTCTAAAATTTCATCGCTTATAAAAAAACAAATCCGCCTATCCGTGCTAACCCGCGTCTAATATTCCTAATTTATCCACCCGTTTAAACTGAAATTAGCAAAAGCCTGTCAGTTGCACCGATTGATTAAATTTGCCCCAAAAATAAGATTAATTATGCTGATGAAAAATGAAAAGACCAGCCGGTCAACTAAAAGCGCAAACATTGCTATTCTCGCGGCACAGCCCGATGACATCAAAACTGATTTATTGACAAAGGATGAAATATCCTATATCAAAAAGCAAAAGGAAGAAAATAAAATAAATTCTTTCTCCTTCAACAGGCTTAAAAGCTGGGTGTTTGTCAGGTTCATTGATATGGAAAAGGCGGATAACTATCGCCTTGAGGAGTGCCGCAAAACTGGTGACACATTACAAAAAGAACTCAATAACCTGAAAATCGAATCTATCCAATTACAGTCGGCGGGGGTTTCAGGTGAGGACTTAGTCGGCCTGGCCGAAGGTATCACTTTGGGAAACTATCAGTTCATCAAGTATTTTAAAGAAAGTGATAAAAAAGCAAACTCCCTAAAGAAAATCAGCATTTATGATGACCAGGTTACCCGCGCTGATATTAATAAATTAAATATCCTTTGTGATGCCATTTACCACTGCCGTGATATGGTGAACGAACCAGTGATGCAACTAGATGCCCTTAAGCTGGCTGACAATTTTGTGAAGATGGGAAAAGATGCAGGCCTAAAGGTTGAAGTCTTTTCCAAAAAGAAAATCGAGAGCCTGAAAATGGGTGGCCTGCTGGCAGTGAACCTGGGCAGCATCACGCCCCCAACTTTTACCATCATGGAATGGAAACCAAAAAATGCCACCAACGAGAAACCGCTGATTTTGGTTGGCAAAGGTGTGGTTTACGATACCGGCGGGCTGAACATTAAAACAGCCAATTACATGGAAAATATGAAGTCCGACATGGGTGGCGCTGCCCTGATGGGATCGGTGATTTATGCCGTGGCCAAAGCCAAACTGCCGGTGCATGTAATCGCCCTGATACCGGCAACCGACAATCGTTTGAACGGGAATGCCTATGTTTCGGGTGATGTTATAAAAATGCACAATGGCCTGACGGTGGAAGTAATTAACACCGATGCCGAGGGCAGGATGATCCTTGCCGATGCCTTGAGTTATGCCCAAAAATACAAACCCGAACTGGTTTTAGACGCTGCCACACTTACAGGTTCTGCAGTACGAGCCATCGGAAAATACGGACTCGTTGCCATGCATACCAAAGCCGGCGAAGCCATGCTGAATCTGATTGACAGCGGAAATAAAACCTATGAACGTGTGGCTGAGTTTCCCTTCTGGGATGAATATGCTGAGCTGATTAAATCAGACATCGCCGACCTGAAAAACGCCGGCCCACCCGAAGCAGGCATGATTACCGCCGGAAAATTCCTCGAAAAATTCACTGACTATCCATTCATTCACCTCGATATTGCCGGGGTGGCTTTCGCCGAAAAACGCGACAGCTACCGCAACGTGGGCGGAACCGGTTTTGGGGTGAGGATGCTGTTTGATTTTATTGAAGGTTACGGGAAATAATTATAGGAAAGGTATAGCCGCACGGCCGTGCGGCTCAACTTTCCGAAAACGTGGAAGCATTCTAAGTTATTAACAAAAATTTAAGATATTACAGTATCTGGTAAAAAATTACCTTTGTAAATTCACGTTTCATAAAACAAACAGAATTAAGAATGTCGAGATTACCCAATGCGCCACTTCAGGAATTTAAAACCCTTTTACCTGATTGGGATTCCTATGGAGCAGATGCCCCCTCGGAAATTGCACTCAATAATGCAAGGGAATTTATACTTGAAGCAGACCGGAATAACCTTGAAATTTATTTCGTCGCTCCGGGCAGAGGTGGTGAAGTAATGATTGAATTTAAAGTTGAGAATCAAAAAGCTGCTGAAGTATATTTCAATCCGGATAATTCATCTGAACTACTTTTGTATATAAACGAAAAATGCATTTACGAAGGTGATTTGGACATTTTTAAATTGAATTCATTCCTTCTCTAAAAATTAATCCTTTGGATATTCCCAGGCAGGAAATTTTAAATACAGATAATTTACTACGGCGGATACCCGTGGTTGACCCGCGGTACATTAAACCAGACGGAAGTGTTTCGTCCTTCGGCTTCAGCCCGAAACCAAATGAGGAAGGCTTATCTGTAAATATTGAAAGGCTTACCACTTACAAAAATTCTATAGTTGATATCAAAAGGTTTAGATTATTTGCCCTACAGTATGATTATATCAAAAACCTGGAACTTGATTGCATTCATGACCCAATAAATGACAACTATGCCCATGCGCTTATTGTAGGTAGCATTAATAGAAGAGTCTCCCGGGCATTAGCAGCCCATGCAATTCGAATAGACTACCCAAATGCAAAATAATAATTCTATTGATAAAAGCATGTTGCCTGCCAGATGGAATACACTACAAATTAATATTATAATCCTGACGGCAATATTTATTTTTCCTTCCTATGGCATTACGGAGCAATCAAAAATTGATTCATTAAACCGATTGTTAACTAAAGCCCCAAACGATTCGATAGTTTATCGAATCAATTTCAAGTTGGGCAGGCTTTGGGAACCCATTAGTTTCGATTCGGCCATGTATTATTACAATCGGAGCATAGCTATTTCTGAAAAAAATACCTGGCCCGAAAGAAAGGCAAAGTCACTTATTAATATTGGATTTGCCTACTTCTACAGTCTCAATTCGAATAAATCAATCGACTACCTTGAACAAGGCCTGGATACTTACATAAAAACAAATGATAAAGAGGGGCAATTAGACACCTACTACAACCTCGGCATTTTTTACGGTCACTTCGAAAATTATATTAAATCCATCGAAAACTTTAACCGGGCCGTTGCCATTGGTGTGGAATTGAAAAATGAGCAGCGCCTCGGAATGATTTACAACAATCTTGGATTAATGTTTCAGTACAGTGGAAATTACGACAAGGCAAACCTCTACCAATTTAAGGCCCTTGCGATGAAAGAGAAAATTGGGGACACTACCATCGACATTACCCATTTAAATATTGGCCTGAATTATTTGCAGCAACAAAATTTCGATAAAAGCCTGGAGTATTACAATTATGCGCTTGATTTATTCATCCAAAAAAATTATCGGCCCGGCATAGCTCATTGCCATAAAAATATAGGGGATGTCTATCTGGAGATGGGTGAACTTGATGCTGCAACCGAGAGCTATCAAAAAGCCTACTCCATTTATGCTGAACTTAACGACATGGAATCGATTGCCAGACACTATATGGCAATGGGCAACATTTACCGTAAGCAAAATTTAAACGCAAAAGCTGATGAAGCTTATCAAACAGCCTTAAATCTTTTTCCGGAAAACGGAAGTAAGCGCTTGCTGTTTTACATCAATAAAAATTACGCCGAACTGTTTCTGGAACTTGCATCTGAAAATCCAAATGGGAACATTCAATACCTGAACAAGGTCATTTCGTTTGGGGAAAAGATGAGCGAAATTGCTGAAAATTCCGGTTCGATTGCATTACAAAACGAAAGCTATGAGATTTTGTACAATGCACATAAAGCAATGGGCAACAGAAGCAAGGCTATTGAATACGCCGACAAGTATATGGCATCAAAAGATTCGCTGTTTTCGGAGCAGAAACAAAAAACGATAGCCAACATCCAAACCAAGTACGAAACCGAAAAAAAGGAACTTGAGATTGAGTTTTTAAACAGCGAAAACGACTTAATCACCACCAGCTTATCGCAAAGCAATACCATACGCCAAAACCAACGGGTAATCATTTACCTGCTGGTGGCCGGCTTTATTTTGGTCTTGGTTTCAATCCTCGTCATCTATCGATTCTATCGTTTGACCAAATCGGCCAATGCCCGCCTGAAAGTACAAAACCAAGTTATCTCAAGGCAAAAAAGCGAAATTGAAATCCTGCTAAAGGAAGTCCACCACAGAGTTAAAAACAACCTTCAAATTATAACAAGTTTGCTCGACTTGCAATTGATGGGAATCGACAACCCCGAAACAAAAGCTACCCTGCTGGACGCGCAAAGCCGCCTTAAATCAATTGCCCTGATACATCAGGTTTTATCTCAAAGCGAAAAAGAAAAGAATGTTTCATTTAATAATTTTGTTGTCGAATTGGCCGGCCATATTAAAAATTCGGTTCAAGGGGAGAAGCCTATCACTGTTGATGTTGACATTCCTGATACCATCCGATTCAACATTAATACCTCCATACCGCTGGGGTTGATATTAAACGAGTTACTCACCAATGCCTTCAAATATGCTTTTGTAGAAAAGGAATCCGGCAGGATAGCAATTAATTTGACGACAAACAATGATGGAAAATATTGCCTGGAAGTAATCGACAATGGCTCCGGCCTGCCCGGTGGGTTTGACATCCGTACTTCAACAAGTTTGGGCTTAAGCTTGATATCTACCCTAAGCTGGCAGTTATCCGGAAAACTCGAATATGAATTTTTGGGTGGAGCTAAGTTTACTTTATTATTTTTGGAGGCCAAATCGTAAGCCTGACCAAGCATGAAGCCTTTTAAAGTTTTGGTAGTTGAAGATGAGTTTGTTGTTGCCATGCACCTTTGCAGTCAGTTAGAGGAGTTTGGGTATGATGTATTGCCTTCACATACAAATTACAATACTGCTCTTGAAAGCCTGATCCACAACAAGCCCGATATCGCCCTGCTCGACATTAAACTTGAAGGCGAAAAAAGCGGCATCGACCTGGCGTGCTACATCACCGAGCGTATTAATATTCCTTTTATTTTTCTCACCTCACTTACTGACAAACGAACTTTTAAACAGGCTAAAACGCTCAAGCCATCGGCCTACCTCGTAAAACCCTTTAGGCGCGACGATTTATTTACTTCTATCGAACTTGCCCTTTTCAACTTTTATGATACGATTGAAACTGAGAATGAGCCGGATCAACCTGCTTTAGTCGAAAAGGATGCTTTTATAGTACGTGTCAATAATCTGTTCTCAAAAGTTAAATTCTCAGAAATCGCTTTCGCGAAGAGTGATCACGTATATATCGAACTACACACAATTGACGGCCAAAAGCACCTGATTCGATCAACGGTGGATGGGATTCTTAAGAAATTGCCCATCAACTTTTGCCGGGTTCACCGCTCGTATGTAATTAATCTTACATCTGTTGATACGTTCAGCAGGCAAATTGTAAAAGTTTTAGGAACTGACATCCCCGTTGGGCGAAGCTTTGCAAGTGAGCTGAAACTTAAATTGAGAAACCTGTAACCTGCGACGCAAAGCAAGCCCGTATGGGCAACTTGCAACAATTACAAACTGTTTCGTAAGCAACAGAACCAAAGTTAAAAAATCAATGGTGTCCGGTTAAATTTCTGGCGAACCTTTGAACTACATAGGGCTTACAGCAATTGTGGATATTTCGCCCCTCTGGGGCTTACTTTATTTTTCATTTCATAAGGACTACAAATATTGCGCGGCCCTGCCGCTTATTAATTGCTACAGAGTAGCAAAATATTTGTAGCCAATCGTTTAAAGATTCGTATTAAAGCTACAGAGTAGCGAAATATTGTTTCATTAATTTTACCGGACACTTCCAAAGAGCCTAAACTGTCGTTCGTAACATTTTTATGTTGTTCGTAACATTCCCCTCTCTTTCGTTAAATGCCTACTCTAACTTTGTCTTTTTAAATCGTCTAAAAAGAGAAGCTAACAATCATTTTGCAAACTTCAAAACAGATAAAGTTATGAAAAAAGTACTACTCATTTCACTGGCATTTTTCCTGTTCATTAACACGCTTGATGCAGCAGTAATTTATGTTGATAAAGATGCCACCGGGACCAACAACGGCAGCGATTGGACAAATGCTTACACTACCCTGCAGGTGGCACTGGAAAATGCCATATCGGGCGACGAAATCTGGGTAGCGGCAGGAACCTATAAACCCACCGAAGAACCCGATGGTACCACCGACGAACCCCGAAAGTTTAGTTTCGTGATGGTGGATGGTGTTGAAATATACGGTGGTTTTGCAGGAACTGAAACAGCAGTTTCACAGCGAACCGACTTCAATTATGGCGAAACCAACAAAACCATTCTTAGTGGCGACTTTAATGATGATGATGTGATTAGCGGAAGTGGAGCAACTCTTGCTATTACAGGAAACACCGAAAATGTTTATAACGTTTTTTATCATGGTGCAAGTGTTTCAATTACATCAACTGCATTATTAGATGGATTCACCATTAAAGGTGGAAATGCGGATGGTAGCTCTGATTACGGAGATGGAGGCGCCATGCATAACTCTGATGGCCAAAACCCAACACTTAATCATTGTTACTTCATTGGAAACTACGCATCAGATAAGGGAGGTGCGATACAGAACAACGGTAATTCTACCTCAATGACAGTTACTAATTGCACATTTGCGCAAAACTATGCTGGTACAGGTGGAGGAGCATTTTCAAATTTTAAATCTGATGCCACAATAAGCAATTGTTTGTTTTATGGAAATAATGCCAATTCCGATTGGGGAGGAGCTATCCTTGTAAGAGATGCTGCAGCTTTAACAATTACAAACTCTACGGTAACTGAAAATAATGCCCGATCGGGTGGTGGTATTCATTGTACCGATAATTCAACAGTTTCAATAACAAATTGTATTGCTTATGGTAATACGATTACAACGGGTGCAGGCCCACAAATAAGATTATACAGTAGCAGTACGGCTGACATTAGTTATACCGATATTCAGGATGGTATTGGAACTGGTGCCACAACGGGCAGTGGTTCAACAATAACCGATAATGGAAACAATATAGATGCCGACCCGCTTTTTACCGGAAACACCCTTAATCCTTCTTATCCATATTCTTTGGTTGGTGCTTCACCTTGTGCAGATGTTGGAGATAATACCGCCAGTTCAGAAACCTACGATATCCGTGGCAATAACTTCGATCGGAAACTTGATAAAACCGATGGTACCGCAGGAACAATTGATTTAGGAGCTTACGAATATA
>CAZBDF010000067.1:0-14196 GCA_964490385.1 uncultured Lentimicrobiaceae bacterium
ATTGATTAATTGTTCTTATCATTTGATATATTTGAAATGCCTGTAGGGCATTCATAATTGTAACAATCTGCAATACTCAACAACACAGTCAACATCGTAGATGTTGCATAATTTCTTCTTCATTTCATCTGTACCCAATATTCAAATTAATACATCCCAAAATTTCTAAATTATTTCACCTTGTAACAACTGCGTTTATTGGACAAATCTGTTTGCACGCATCACATTTAATACATTTCTCCGTATCAATCTCATGTCGTTCCCATGGCCTTATTTCGATAGCATCGACGGGGCATTGCTGTGCACATTTAGTGCATCCGTTGCAATCGCTGGTAATTTCGTAAGTCACCAAATCCTTGCATTTTCCTGTTGGGCAACGACCATTGATATGTTCACCGTATTCCCATTTGAAGTGATGCAAGGTTGATAGTACCGGATTTGGCGCTGATTTCCCTAAGCCACACAGGCTTCCTTTTTTGGTAGAATTGGCAAGTTTTTCGAGTAATTCGATATCTTCAAGTTTGCCCTTTCCACTACAGATCCTGTTGAGGATATCCAGCATCTTTTTTGTTCCGATCCTGCAAAAGGTACATTTTCCGCAGGATTGATCCTGGGTAAACGAAAGAAAGTATCTTGCAATATCAACCATGCAATCATCCTCATCAAGCACCACAAGACCGCCTGAACCCATCATGCTTCCGGCATCGTTTAATGAGCCGAAGTCGATGGGTGTATCGATCATCGAGGCAGGAATGCATCCACCCGATGGACCACCAATTTGAACGGCTTTTAGTTTTTTACCATTTGCAATGCCCCCGCCAATTTCTTCGACAATAGTTCGGATGGTGATGCCCATGGGCACTTCAATCAGTCCACCTAGATTTATTTTTCCGGCAAGGGCGAAAACTTTGGTGCCCTTGCTGTTTTCAGAGCCTGTTTTATTGAAAGCCTCTGAACCGTGACGGATGATCCAGGAAACCAAGGAAAGGGTTTCGGTATTGTTGATGAGTGTTGGTTTTCCCCAGAGCCCGTGTTCTGCCGGGTATGGTGGGCGCATAGTTGGCATCCCGCGCTTGCCCTCAACAGAAGCAATCAGTGCTGTTTCTTCGCCACAAACAAAAGCTCCTGCACCTTCGAAAACCTTCAATTTTAAACTGAAATCGCTGCCAAAGTAAAACTGCCCAAGTATGCCTTCTTTCTCTAGTAGTTCGATAGCTTCTTTAATCCGGCTCACAGCCAAAGGGTATTCAGCACGGATGTAGAGAATTCCCTCGCTTGCACCTACAGCATAGGCAGCAATTGCCAATCCTTCGATAACGCGATAGGGGTAGGATTCGAGCAACATCCTGTCCATAAAGGCACCAGGGTCGCCCTCGTCACCATTGCATATCACGTATTTTTTATCTCCTTTGGCCTCTTTCACCATCTTCCATTTTTGGCCTGTTGGGAAACCTGCACCCCCACGACCACGCAATCCTGAAGCATCAATGGTTTCGATAACTTGCCCTGGAGTGAGTTCCGTCAGGCATTTTTTTAGGGCTGAAAAACCTCCCAATCGCATGTACTCTTCCAGGTCGGAAGGTTTGGTTGCCCCACGGTTTTCGGTGGCAATATTAATTTGTTTCTCAAGGAAAGTAGAAACAGGAGTATCTCGTTTATCGGCATCATACTTTCTTACATTTTTAGGCGTATCGTTCAAAACGAAATTATCGAAGAAGCCATACAGCCTGCTTTTAAACCTGTCGATAGGATTGGCAGACTTAAAATGTTTCCGAATGATTTCCTGAACTTCTTCGGGCTGAATTTTTGCATAATATGACGGTACCTCGCCAGGTTTATGAATTTCCATTAAAGGTACCTGGTTGCAAATCCCAACACAACCTACATGTTTTACCGATACATTTACATGATTTTGCTGCAAAGATTTATCCAGTTCTTCCTTTACCTCCTGGCTGCCGCTGGCAATGCAACATGAGCCTAAACCAATCCTGATTTCACCCTGCGGTTCGCCACTATCCTTCAATCCCTTGTATTTTGTCAGTTTTGAAGATTTATCAGCGTTAAGGAAATCATCCATCACTTCAGGAACTTTGTCGGATTGCACATGCCCGTAGGTCACATCATCAATCTGAACAACGGGTGCAATTGTGCAACACCCAAGGCAGGCAACTTTTTCGAGGGTAAACAAAGCTTCAGCATCTGTATCTTCTTCTCCTTCCAAACCAAGCTTTCGCCGGAAGGAATCGTAAACCAGCATGGCTCCCTTAACATGACAGGCCGTTCCCACACATACCTTGATGATATGTTGCCCTACAGGGCGATGCCGGAATTGTGTGTAGAAAGTTGAAATGCCAATAATTTGTGATTGGGTGATATCTGTTGTTTCACAAACCCGTTTCAATGCCACAGCCGGGAGGTATTTGAATGCGTCCTGGATTTCCTGCAAAATGGGAATTACCGCATCCGGATTTGTGCCCTGCGTTGCAACTATTTTATCAACGATATTTTGGATGTCTGGGTTCAAGGTTAAATCAATGATTAAATGATAAAATGCTTAAATGTGGTAATGATAAAATGCGAGAATGATGCAATGATAAAATGCGACAATGATCAAATGCTTAAATATTAAGAAGTTTCCCATTACGTTAAATTATTACTCATACCTGACTTAGTTCTATTTTTCTCTTCCAATCTTCATGGTTAAAAAAATCTATTTATTATTTTATCTAACCCTCTTAATTGCCAATCATTCCTACATTATCTAATTCAATTAATTAGTCTCTGTAAGAAAACGCCAAATACTGCGTTACTCTCGTTTTGAAAACAGTTATTTACAAAAGTAAACTCCTTGATTTTCAAAACTTCGAAAGCCTTGTCTTTGACGTCTTCTTATCAAAGACTTGAAAAAAGTATCGTTTTCTTTCTAACACTAATTAAGAAAAGGTTTTGCATTTTCGAGCTTAAATGTATTATCTTTGCAACTATAAGTCTGCATCACATGAACGTTGGCTACATGCCATTGACGAGTTAAACCTAGTCTTAGTGTGAAAGTGGGCTTATTTTATTATTGATTGTCAATGGATTATTTTTTCCATAGTAATTTGGCCAGCCTTCCTTTCCGTAACTCTCAAAATCATATAAATCAATAATTGTTGATATTTTATCCTTCAGGAAATTATAGTAACGAACATTTCCTCTTTCAAATACATTTTGGATTGTCCAACAAAAATAATCAGCAACATTCAATAATGGTTCATCTGTTTGTTCCATTACATTAAATACAATTTTGGTTTTCAATTCTTTATCAGGATGGGCTAATTCAAAACGCTCGCGCGCTTTTAACAAAGCCAACTCTAAATTATGATTTCTTGTTGATTTGCCGCGACTTGCAATATTTAAAACCAGTTTCCTGTGATTGGAAAACTTATTTTTTAGTAGATGAGAAAGTAAATCAGCATAAAACCAGGCCTCGTTGTCCTTATGCTTAGACGTATATAATTCGGGTTGTTTACGAGCAACTATTGCCTCAAAAGAACAATTGAGTGTTTTGATAAATCTGAAAAATCGCTCCCTAACTTCTGGGATATCATCTTTAGCATGAAAAAAATACCCAGCCTTATTAACTTTCTTTTTAATGCTTGGAATATCCTGATAGAATTCATCCGAAATAATTTCGCGTTGCATATTAATAATCTGCTCACGAATAGGTTCCAGTTTGGTTTTAAACTTTACCATGCCCAATATAAAACATTTTGAAACACCTTCCTCACCAACAATGACCCTTTTCTTCTTACCATAAAAAGTAGTGTCGCCCGATTCGTCAAGGAATCGATGATAAAGCTTTAACATGGTCTTTTTTTGTTCTGGCATAACTTACTTTCTACATCAAATTCTAATAGACTTCATATTAATCATATAATCCTCGATACCAACATTTTCATTTGTTGCCATATTACTTTGACTTATCCTCCTTCATCGGACTCTATCAGGTTATTACGATACTCTATTACTCCATCTTTCCGTATGTCCTCCATTCTGTCATTCTCGCATTCAAACATTCTAGCATTCAAACATTCTATCATTTCCCCCTCTCCCCAATACAATACAAGTTCTCCACACCCCTGATGTAAATCCTGCCATCAGCAAATGCCGGTGTGCAGACTGATTTCTCACCCAATTCAGGATTAGACACAGAAATATACTCCCCGGCAACTTTAAAAATATGCATCACTCCTTTTTTATCGATAAGATAAACCTTGTCTTCCGAAATGATGGGCGAAGCATAAATGGAATTGTCAAATTCATACTCCCACAAAATCTCACCTGTTTTGGGCTCGTAGCAGGCCACCATTGCCCAGCTTACCGGGATAAAAAGAAATTCATCCGTAGCTACCGGGCTGGGCACATCCGAAAGAAAATCGTAGGATTCCCACAATTTTTTAGGTTCTGCACTGATATCTATCGCAACCAGGCTGGCATATTCGTTCATGGCAAATACAATTCCATCTGCGTAAGCGATGGATGGCCCTACTTCGCCGGAAAGGCATTTTATCCGCCACCACTCTTCACCATTTTCAGGATTATAAGAAATGACCAAAGGGTCGGCAGCAAGAATCACTTCCGCCCCCCGATGAGTTTCAACCAATACCGGGGAAGCCCAGGATATTTTTACTTCACGAGGTTTTTCCCAGGTTATTTCACCTGTTTTGGTATTTAGGGCAAAAACCTTTTGCATATTCCGCTGGTCGTATTGCACGATTACTTTATCCTTGTAAACAATCAGCGAAGAAGCATAACCATAATGATTATCAATGGGGCCGAGGTTCCTGGCCCAGACCTGCTCACCTTTCATGTTGAATGCACCGATATCGCCATTGGCAAAAATGCAAAAAACATATGTGCCATCAGTTGTCATTGTGCAAGCTGCATAACCCGTGTAACCTTCTACTTTGGGTGCTTTTGCAGGAGAGCCGGGTACATCTTTTAATTCAGATGTCCAAAGGAACTCACCACTGTTCCTGTCGATGCAATACACTTCAAACTTCTCAGAAGTAGCGCCAGACAGAAATAGTTTGTCGCCCCAAATAATGGGAGAGTTAAATCCTGAAAGGGGGATTTTGGTTTTCCATAAAACGTTTTCCCCGGTTTCACCATTCCAATGGGTTGGTACATTTTTTTGAACTGTGAGGCCATTGCCTCCAGGGCCACGAAAAGCGGTGAATTTTTCTACATCCTTTTTTGAAGACGGACTTACAATTTCAGTTTTTTCAATATCATCATTGATAAGCTTGGTTTTATTTTCTTCTTTAGCTATGAGATTTATGTCTTCAATACTTGTATTTATTTCTTCAGGAATTTTGTCTGAACTTACTATTTCAACCTGGTCAGGAACTTCACTTTTGGAATCTTCAGGAATGGTTTCTGCTTTGGTTTCAGTTTTGACATCTTCTGTAATATCTATACTCTGCACAGTCTCCTGTTCTTCATCCGCAACACTTACAAGCTCGGTATTTTCTACAGCTGCAATCTGGAACTTCTCCCCCAATTCCTGGTGCGACAAAAATGCCAAAACAACCGTTATTAAAACTATCGCGATACTAAAAACTGAAACCCATTTGCGGGATTGGCTTTGTGTTAGTAGCAAATCTGCATCTTTTTTAGGATTGAGGAGCACCATTTTCTTTTCCTCTGAAATGAGCATCTGCATGGCAATGACAATAACAGCAATGCCTATGAGTAACAAGTATCCGCCAATTCTGATTTGCCACTGGTTGGTGAAATATGCTTTTCGGGCTAGCAGATCCAACGCCCGTATTTCTTCCCTGAGCTGGCCATCCGTCGGATCCTGATTTAAACGCTCAACCAGCGCGTTCATAATTTCTGTGTTTACCGGGTCAGCCCTGTTTATCTGAAAGAAATTGGCAATAATCAGCACGCAAATTACAAAGGAAAATATGCCGGTTACAATGGCGATGCCTTTCCAGATGCTGATTTTCGATTGGCTTGTATTTTTGTTGTTTGAGGTCATAGAATTAAAATATCCGTAACATTTTCGGTTTTAATTACGGTGATTGGCCATGTTTTGTTTTTCAATTCTGATTAATTATTGCGGCAGGTTAGAGACAAGGCCCGCTTCGCAGCGAGGCGAGCATGCCTTGTCTCTGCACATAAATTATTAATTTTCATTTGTCTTTTCAATATTTTGTATGTCAATTTCTATCTCTTTATCCACCGGACAATAATCCATACATCGGCCGCAACTCAGGCATGAACCTTTATCCGGGGTATAATCTGTCCGATGGTAAAACCTTGCCATTCCTAACAAAGTCAAGCCGATGACGAGGCCCATGAACCCGCCAAGCAACATGCCTCCCCAATAAAAATCATTAATGATTGATGCTGCTTCTGCATAAAGTGTTTCTTTGGTTTTCCCGGAAGATTTAAACGCATCCACTTCAATCAGCGTCTGCTCCGTCATTTTTTGTTCATCATCAAAAAGGTGATTTGCCAGGCGCACCGTCGGGTTTACCTGTGCCAGGTTTTCATGGAAACGTGTTCCTGCCCATCCACCAATTAGAATCAATACCGGGATTAACAAACTAATCAACATCGTGCGCTTTACAGCTTTTTCACGATTCTCCTGAATTTTAACCGAGACCGGTTTTTGTATCGCTCCAAAGGGGCAGGAATCTTCGCATAAGCGACATTGAATGCATTCGGATGGCGTAATGGTCATGTGCTTTCGCGATACCTTGCTCATGAGATTTAACAAGACTCCGTATGGGCAGAAAAACCTGCAGTAGGGCCTGGCAATGAAAATACCGGTGAGGAGAAATATTCCACCAATGGAAAACATAAAAAAGGTGGCATCGAGGCGGAAGAAACCCACGAAGGGGTCGTAGCGGCAAATCACAAAATCGGTAGCAGTGGCTGCATACAAAATCCCTAAACCAAGATAAATGTAGGGAATCAATCCTAACATGGATTGTAGCCAGGGCTTAAGCTCCTTTGGTCTGAAAACAAACAAATCCTGTATTGCCCCCAGCGGACAAACGCCGGCACAGAAGGTTCGTCCGAAAAATAGTGTGAATATGAGCGGAATCACGAAAAAGGCAATGACCGTGAGCGGAATTTTATAACCTGGATGAAATAGCGCCAGAGCAACATTTTGAATGGCCCCAATGGAACAAACACAACCTTCCCTGAAAAAGCCAAAATAAGCCAGGGAAAAAATCGACATCCAGAACACTCCCCGCCGTGAACGTTTTTTTAGCACCAGCCAGGTTACCACCGACAAGGCAAGGATCAGAACAAACACATCCAGGTATTCCAGAAAGACTGACCTTGGATCAGGCATTATGGTGGGTGGCTGAGTGTGCCCCGATTCAAATTCAGGTTTAGGAAAGCGCTGCTGTGCAAAGGCAGTGAAGCTTTGTAAAATTATTGAACAAAAAACAAATATGAGCAAGAGGCTCTTTTTCATTGGGAATTTTCGTGATTGGTGATTGGTGATTGGTGATTGGTGATTTTTGATGTTGTGTCGATATAAATAGTTTTTATGTCAATGGTTGATTGTTAAATCCTTTAAATAAATAAGGGTTGTTTGCCGGGACGCGCGTGAAGGCATCTGCCGGGCAATCCCGTGCAATAGAACATTCGTTGCAATTTACACACAGGTTGTGATTGACCTGCAACTGTAGCGATCCGTTTCCGAAGGCACCACATCCTTTCACACATTTCCCACAGCCATTGCATAAATCCTCGTCGATATGGTATTCGAAAAAAGGCTCCTCAATAAACTTGCGTTCGATGGCGCTTGTGGGACAAAGCTGATTTTCGGCAGCGGTAGTAAGGTCTTTTACTCCCGGCCTGAAATAACCGCCACATAAATCGCAGTAGCCGCACATATCGTAAACATGCATGCATTTTACGGCTGAAGGCGTCAGAACACAATTAGTTACACACCGTCCACACTGCACACATTTAGATGCGTCGAGCTGCCAAACCATATCGCCACTGGTTGACTTGAAGGCCAGTATTCCTCCAACTCCGGCTATCCCCAACGCCAGCGTATAGCGGATCCCATCGCGAATAAATTCGCGGCGGGTTGGAGGTGGTTTCTTTGTATTTTCGTCCATACTTTATGGCTTTTACTTTTTGTTCTTTACTAATTGGCGAATGATAAAATGCTTAAATGATGCAATGATAAAATGTTGAGCGAAGCGCCTGTCCCGTTCATACGGGGAAATCCCTCCACTGCGGGGCTTAAATATGTTTTAATCTTCACGATTTGACTCCTCCTTCGCTTTCGTTTCTTTTGCTTCTGGCAAATTGCAGGAGGATAATTGTTTGCAGTTTTTACATGCGAAATCGAAATTACATTCTTCTCCATCCACAGGCTCATCCCTGAGGGCAAGGTAGCCGGTTATTCCAGCCAAGCCCGCGAATGCAATGCCCCGGCCTAAAGTTTTTATGAATGATCGCCTGTTAATCATAATTAATATATTTATTCAGGTTTTTCTTCCCATAGCCATCAAGTTAATAAAAATCAACTCCGTCAGTAACGTGGTATTGTTATAATAAACCATGACCATTGCAAAATAATCTAGCATGGGCTAAGGAGTGATAATGCACAACCCATGCTGGGTTGAAAGAATTATCCATCATGTACTAAACTACAATACCTAAACCCTTACAGGGTTTCCCCTTTATATCATGTTTCAGATCCTGACAGATTTAGCTTCCCTACTTGCAACCTGTAACTTGTAACCTGCAACCTTTCTACTTCTTCTCAAAAATCCTCACTAATCCCTTCCGGGAATCCAAAACTAAAATCCTTCCATCTCGATCAACAGCCAGATCGGTGATGATAGTCCCTTCTTCGAAAAGATCAGGTGCAGCAACCACACACTTAAACTCTCCAGATGGATGATGAATTTTCACCCGCTCAATTCCTTTTTCACTGGTAACGAATGAGCCGTCTTCAAGCATAGCAATATTCCCGGGGTTGCAGCATCCACTGAATCCTTCGATTTGCATGGATGTTTTTTCCCATGTCGAAATCTGGTTCCCTTCAAAATCGTAAGCCTCAAAGGCATGAAAGCCCGGGTTAACAACCCAAAGCTGTCCTTCGCGGCCAATGGCCAAATCGAAATAAGGGCTGGGAATTACAAAGCCCCTGATGCCTTTTGGCCTGTCCTTTTTACCAATCGTGTTTATTAATTCTCCCACTTTAGAATACCTATAAACAATCTTGTTTCCGGCATCAGCCAAAAAAATCGAAGATTCATCAATCGCAATGCTGGTTATGTAAACCCTTTCATTTATTGGTTCCCATTTTGCCACCACATAGCCCTCCAAATCAAAAACTTCAATATGGTCCTTCATCCCAACATACAGTTTATCATCATCAATTGCCAGGCAATAAATCATCCCATCAACTGCGAAGTCATTCACTTCAGCACCGGCAACATCAAATACTTTTATGTTTCCATCTCCGCCAATATACACCTCATCATTATTACCAATTGCCATAGCATGGGGCTCCTCAACTCCGGCATTGATCTGCCCGATTTCTTTATAACATATCAAACCTTCATCAACCTTTCTTAAATCACCCAGATCATATTCGTAGGGATTTCCAGAAGTATCACCTCCTTTCAAAAACAGGTCATAGGCCATTATTCCAATTACGGCTAACAAAAGAATTACGGATAATATGATGATTAGTTTTTGTTTCATACGGAACAATGATTAAATGATAAAATGCTTAAATGCGAAAATGTAGCCATGTGGCAAGGTATGCTTAAAGGCGTGAATGCGTGAACGGGTAAATGAAAGAGTATTCCTTATTGAATTTATTTCGTGCAAGAAAACTTTTATTGAGTCCATATGATTCTTTCCTTTAAGCATTGCATCATTTAAGCGTTTTATCATTGTTTTCTCATATCCAAACACACCATTTTCTTTGAGTCCCGCATCAATAGGAAACCATCGGCAATGGCGATTGGGCCCCAGGCATCCTGACCTTCAATAATCCTGGCCTCGTCGAGCACGTTTAAACCTGTGCTGGTAATTTTGGTAATGGTCAGTGTTCCATTATCATCGAGGATGAAGAGTTTTCCATCTGCCAAAACATAAGGCCCCAAGCCGAAGCGATGGGTTTTTCCGCTTGTCCACAAGTAATTCGTACAATCCTGCGGGTCGCAACAAACAAACTGATTCCTTGGCCCACCAGCATCCTTTGGCAATACTGCATACATAAGCCCATCAACGACAATGGGAGTTTGCTGTTCCGAAGCTATTCCTTCTTTTGGTTTATACATTTGCAACACCTCCACCGAAAATGATGGCCCTGATTTTTTTAACTGCAACATTGCAGCCCCAGCACCATAACCAGCGGTAATATAAATCTTGCCATCATCAAAAATGATTGGCGAAGGTGCAACCACTGATGGGGCAAATTCTGTTGTTTCCCAGAGTATCTTTCCGGCATCTCCTTCCTCAGCAGAAATGCCACACACCCCTCCTACCGCTGCGTAAACATACATCTTTTTCCCATTAAATGTCATCGGCATAATACTGGAATGTGACATCCCCCATTCTTTTGGATTTGGTGTTTTCCAGATCACTTCGCCAGTAGCACAATCAACCCCAATTAACATGAATGTACCACCAGGCGCTATGATGGCGATGTCTTCATCAATAAACGGACATTGGCCGGTGTACCAAAAAGGAATTTCTGTTTTGTAATCTTTCACCAAGTCAATTCCCCACAGGAAATCTCCTGTCATCGGGTCGTTGCACATCACATGTCCTCTTGGCCCAATACTAACAATATACTTTTCGTTGATAGCCGGGATGGTACGCGACATTCCATGATTACGCTTTACCTGCACTGAATAGGATCGTTTCCAAATCTGCTCGCCAGTTTCCAACGCAAAACATCGAAGGGCGTCAGCTTTTTTCGTTTCGTCATAATCTAAAATATAGGCACGACCATTCCAGATTACCGGCGCGGCATGGCCTTCGCCAAGAAGGACCTCCCACAAAATTTTCGGACCTTCTTCCCCCCAGCTATCGATCAAAGGAGTTTTATCCTTCACAATATTATCAAAATCGGCACCGCGGAATTGAGTCCACTTTCCTGTAAGATCTGAAGCGAGCGCTGTGTATTCAGTAAATTTTTCTCCAATGATAACCAGGTCTCCCTGTGAAGCATCCTTCGCAGGGCGCATATCCAGGCCGGGAACGCTCATAGTTAGTTCGGTCACGGGATCGTGCACGAACCAAAGGGTAAATGCAGTGATGCAAATGATGCCCACCAATGAGATTATTCCTATTTCGAGTGATTTGGTCAATATTAAACTATTTTTTTTATGGTTTCCATCAAAAAATCCATTTCACGCAAAGACCGCAAAGCTTTTGCGCAAAGACCGCAAATTTAAGGTATTGTTAAATCAAATCTTTTTTCCAAATAACTTAACGAGACTATCAGGGCTTAATATTCCAATTTCACTTTTCCTGTAATCCTTAACGTTTCTGGTAACAATTACTTCTATCTCGCCATTATTTATAGCTGAAAAGTTTTGCAAGGCGTCTTCAAAATCCTTAAATCCTGAATTTAATGCTTTTTCGATAACCAGCCTGTCCATTTGAAGAACATCAACTATGGTTAATAGCTGCTTCAGTTTTTCGATGACTTTTTCGTGCCTTGCAGTTCTTCGCAAAATATAATAGATATTGCTAATTATTACCGGTGTTATAAATCCTTTCAATTGACCTTGTTCACATAGGTTTAATATAATTGTTGAATCCTCTGAGTAAGGTTTTCTATCGAAGAAAAAATCAAGAATCACATCTGAATCAATCAATAATTTTTTCATGCCATGTATTTTTCAGATAACCCTTTTGATAATTCCTTTTTGTAATCAAAAGTTTCAGGAGCTTTAAAACTTCCGCGCAAAGAATTTATCACCGGGGAAACATCTTCAATAACATTTTGTTCCCGCGTAATGGCTTTCAGATAATTCTCAATTATATCCGATAAACTGCGCCCTTTTCCCTTCGCGTAAGTTTTAGCTTTTTCGATGATTGATTGCTCAATTGTCAATGTTAATTTTGTATTCATAATTCACTGCTTTAATTTACACGTACAAAGAAAATACATTTTATACGTCCGTGCAAATTTATCTTCAATCACACGTGTAGTTTTGTTATCATTTTCCACCTGTTTTTTTTAATGCAAGCAAGGATAACAATGGTTTGGCTGTTTCATCATCCAGCAAATCTAAAACCAGGTTTGCTTCTTCATTGGAATCAAAGGCTAAGGTGTTGATGTTCACAATTTCATTGATGTCGTTTGCATTTGTTTCCCGGATGGTTAAATCTTCAGTTATCATTTATGTAATTTACAAGGGAGGGTATCTGGTGTCAATCATAGTCCCTATCAGTTTTCATGAATAATTCAGGCTAGTAATTAAATCCAAAAGTCCAAAGGGGTATTACATTGAGGTAAGCAAATTCAATATCATCTTTTACCACAAATGATTTACCGTCTTTCTCTATTTGCTTTTGTGGCTTGTTTTTACCACCAATTTCAAACGTATAATTATCAATGACAAAATCAGCTTTTTTAGAAGATACTACTTCATTTTTTACTCGCATTTGATTGAAGAAAAAAGTTTCTCGTATATTTCCTATATTTGATTTGTCTCCAACCAAATTAAAAATGAGATTGGTATTATCTAAATACACTTTATCAACTTTTCCTAATCCACGAATACCATTTGTTTCATTGCGTAATTGTCCAATAAGTCCAGCCTTTTCCATATATGAAAAATAATCATCTAATGAGTTCCGGCTTACGCTAATCATTTCGGCTATCTTAGAAAAATTGGGTTTAAATGGTACACTTTCAGCGATAATGGAAAGTAATCGTTTCAGTTTACGGCTGGTCCCGATGTTTAGGTTTGCGTATTGTGGAATATCTGTTTCTAATGTTTGTATAATGATTTGTCCCAAACGTAAATTCATTTCATTTTCACGTCCGAAAGGATAGTATCCATATTTCAAATAGTCATTAAATAATGGTAACGGATGCTTTATATTTGTAAGTTTTACTTCTTTATTGATGACTTGTTTTAAGGAATAAACCTCTGTTTCGTAATTGTGAAAGAATTTCAAATACTCACGAAATGAAAGTCCTTGTAATTTGTAAACTATAGCACGGCGACTTAAATCGGAAGAACCTTTTAAAATGTCAAGTACCGAAGAACCTGTGAATATAACTTTTAACGAGGGGAACGAATCGTAAATATTTTTTAATTCACGGGACCGGTCTGTATATTTATGTATTTCATCTATAAACAAATATTCTCCTGCATTTTTATAGAAGTCATCTGCTAAATCAACAAGTCTATTTTCTCCAAAATACATATCGTCTGCCGATACATATAACGCTTTTTTACTGTCTAAATTTTCCTTGATGTGTTGCAGGATCATCGTCGTTTTTCCCACACCACGAGCACCAATAATCCCAATCATACGACTATCCCACGAGACTTTGTCGTACAAATAACGCTTAAAGTCTGTTGTCGTATTTTGCAAAAGTGTTTCAAATTTCTGATAAAGTGTTCTCATTACTTTAATTAAACTATTTCCACAAAGATACAAAATGCACAATAAATTCAACAATTATTTTAAATTATGCACTATTGAATGTGCAATACCTTGATTTATGCTTGGCATGAATGTTCCATAATAATGACTCCAGCCAGATAACTACCCGGAGGATTTTAGTTTTACGTATGCTTCGGTTTCTACTCATTTTTCACAACGCCCGCTAACCTTCTGAGGGACATGATATGCTATTGTGGGCATGTGCTTCATTAATCGGCTTCAATTCCATTTACTGTCATCAGAAGAAAATCTAAACTTTTGCTATAATCTAAATCATCATATTCAAGACCAAGTTTTCTAATATTTGAATAGTAATCGTTGAGTTTTTTGAAATAGTTTTTTTCCAATTGAATTGAAGTTGCCCTTTGTCCAAGTTTTTCAATTAGAAACCATTTTTCTATCAATCTTGCTGTACGACCGTTTCCGTCTTGAAATGGATGAATTTTAACAAATACTAAATGCAACAAATAGGCATGATTATTCGGCAAAGCCGCATTAATCCTGCCTAATGTTGGA
>CAZBDF010000068.1:0-14145 GCA_964490385.1 uncultured Lentimicrobiaceae bacterium
TATTTTCGGTATTTAGGTAGTAAATGAAATCTGCCTTTCCTGAATAATCAACCAGTTTCGATTTCCATTCAAACGAAGAGGGTTCACCCTCAGGAGTGCCTAACTCATACTCATATCTTGACCTGAGAAAAGTAAAATTTGAAAATAGTTTCTTCGAAAATAGATGGTTCCATCTTACCGTGATAGTGTTGTTACCCATGTTCATCCCGGCAAGTTCATTTTTAAATACATCACGCCCAAAATATGCTGAAGCATAAATCCTGTTGTTATCATTGATTTTATGATTCAACTTGGCATTCAAATCCCAGAAAAACAGTTTACTGTCCTGTGCTTCATCATCAACAAATAAAGGGATAAATAAATCGGCATAGGTACGACGGCCTGAAACAATGAAAGATGTCCTGTCCTTAATTATAGGGCCTTCGAGCGTAAGCCTGCTTGATATCAACCCAATTCCACCGGTACCCGAAAACTTCTTTGAATTCCCATCTTTCATGTGTACATCGAGCAGCGACGAAAGCCTTCCGCCATAAGCTGCGGGAATATCACCTTTGTACAAAGTAACATCTTTAACTGCATCGTTATTAAACACTGAGAAAAATCCCATTAAGTGCCCCGAATTGTAAACGGTTGCTTCGTCCAGTAAAACAAGATTTTGGTCAGGGCTACCACCGCGAACACTAAACCCAGTTGAACCTTCAGCCAGGGTATTTACTCCCGGGAGCAGCTGAATCGCCCGTATGATATCCACCTCGCCAAAAAGTGCCGGAATTTGACGGATCGTTTGCGCCTCTATTTTAGTAACACTCATTTCGGGTGCCCTAATATTTCTATCCTGTGCTTCCCCGGTAATTACTACTGTCTCCAAAACATTCTCAGTGGGCGACAATGAGACATTAAAAGTCTGGTCTTTGTCGAATAGAATAGTTTGGGTCAACGATTGATATCCAATATAGGAAAAGGTGAGCGTGTAAGTTCCCGGTTGTAAGCTAAGTGCGTAAAATCCATAAATATTTGAAACAGTCCCTGTTTGAAGTTCTTCGATATAAACGGTGGCACCGATCAGATTTTCACCTGTGCTGCTATCTTCAATGTGGCCACTAACGGTGTTCTTTTTTGATTCCGGTTCTCCATCCGCCCTGGCCCCTGAAGCGACTAAAATCAGGAAAAAGAGCATAGTAATAACCGTAAGATTTTTGATGGTCATTTTTGTGAAGTTTTTATTTTGAAGACATAGATGATACTAATACCGATTGTTATTTGAAATGCGCCATTAATTCACTTCGTTTTTAATGCCGCTTTAAATATACATCGGCATTTACCATTTATGCATCAAAATTTCTCCCGTGCTTACGGGATCATTTTGATGTTAAATTGGTATAACTGGAAACAATGACAAGAGAGATAACAAAAGGTTGCAGTATTTTGTGAATGAGATAACATTAATTAACAAGAAATAGTATTTGAGCAGTGAGGCAATGCGAGAATGTGGGAATGTGGGAATGCGAGAATGTGGGAATGTTGAGCGAAGCGAAATCCCGCCACTGCGGGGTGGCAATGATGAAATGATTAAATGATGCAATGATAAAATAAAAAGATAGGAAAAAAGAAAGATGGTAAGGTGGAATAGTGGAGTGTTGGAAAAAAATACCTTATTCCCCTATTTCCCCTATTTCCTTACTTTTGGCAAATGGATGCGAAGAAAAAGGCTGTTGCCGAAAACGTCTATCTTATTCTTGCTGCGCTATTTGTGGCTGCGTTAGTGACAGGAAACTTGATTTTTCAAAAATTTTTCACCTGGGATCCGTTTGGTATTTTCGAGTTCCAGCTTTCTGTCGGTATCATCCCCTACCCGATTACCTTTTTGGTAACTGACATCATCTCGGAAGTTTACGGACGGAAGCGAGCAAACAGGGTTGTACTTGCCGGTCTGTTTGCAAGTTTATTTATGCTAGTAATAATTGTTATTTCTACCTGGGCCCCGGCAACGGATTGGTCACCTGTGGGTGATGTGGAGTTCAAAAATGTTTTCGGGTTTACTTTTATTGCTGTTGCAGCATCGCTGGCAGCTTATTTACTTGCTCAATTCCTGGATGTTCAAATTTTCCATTTCTGGAAGCGATTGACCAAGGGCAAGCACCTCTGGCTACGGAATAACGCCTCTACATTTCTTTCTCAATTTGTCGATACGTTTACTGTCCTTTTCTTGCTTTGTACTTTCAATGTAATTGAATGGCAATATTTCTATGGATTATTGCTCAATGGATTTTTATTCAAAGTGCTTTTTGCTGCGGCTGATACACCAATTATTTATGTAATCGTTTGGTGGATGCGAAAATATTTTGGATTGAAGGGACATGGGGCGGAACTGGAGTTTTAGTGAGAGGTGAACAGTGATTGGTGATTGGTGATTGGTGATTGGTGAATAGTGAAAGTGATTTGTTATCGGAAATCGGTATTTAGTAACATTGGTTTCCGATAAAAACTGTTCATCCCCTACGGGGAATATTTTAAAAAATTTAACATCTTTTTCTACAGTACTTTATCCGCTACGCGGAACTCGCCTCGCTGCGAAGCGGGTTCGCCGTAGGCGATTTAGTATTGTAGAGAATAAAGTAAGCCCAAACCTTCAATACCTCGTAGAGCCCGCCTTGCCGCGAGGCAGGGTTGCACAGGTAATGGCTTTTAAACATTTCTGTTTTTTTTAACCGGACAGCAGTGATTTAGTAATTGGATGGGTTTAAAACCCTGACCGAAGGAAAGGGATGGAAACCCTGGCTTGAGAACCTCCAATTAGTCGGCACTAAAATCGGTTATTAGTCTTCAGCAATTAGAAACCAGCCTCCAGCAATGCCGACCTTCGGTCGTGCATGCTCGAAGCTTCGCTTCGGCACCAGAAGCTTTTCTTACTTATTCACCAAATATTTAATCAGTTTTCGTACGGCTTTGGCCCGGTGACTGATTTTGTTTTTAAATGACAGGTCCATTTCGGCAAAGGACTGTGTGTAACAGGATGGAAGAAAAATCGGATCGTAGCCAAAACCATCTTCACCCTGCCGTTCAGCTAAAATCTCACCTTCAACTGTGCTTTCGAAAAAATGTTCTTCGCCATCCATTATCAGGGCAATAACCGTCCTGAAACGTGCAGTTCGAATTGTTTTACCTTTAAGTTCTTCCAACACTTTATCAATATTGTCTTCAGAATTACAAGCCGGCCCGGCATAACGTGCTGACAATACTCCCGGCTTTCCATCAAGGGCATCAATCTCTAAACCTGTATCATCCGCAAAACAATCTAATCCCGAAAAGGAATGGATAACCCTGGCCTTTTGCAAAGCATTTTCTTTCAGGGTATCAAAATCTTCGGGTATTTCACCCGAAAATCCAATATCTTTCAAGCTGAGGATTTCAAATGCCGACCTTTGGTCGGGCATGTTCCGAATCCCCGGATTCGAGAATCCGGGACTCGAAGCATAGCTTCGGCAATTCAAACCCTCAACATTCCTAACCTCCTTTAACTTATTGAGGTTATTGGTGGCAAACACTAGTTTTCTTTTCATCTCACAAAATTAAAAAAACCCTGACAGGATTTGAAACCATGTCAGGGTTATATAAAAACAATAATTTCTTAAATCTTATTGATAATAATAAATCCCGGGATACAAGCGCGGGCTTACCGTGGTAATCCCTGATCCATACTTATCATTAATGGCTTCAATAAAGAAATTTGCAGCCATCGAATATCCTTGTGCAGTCATGTGTACACCATCCAAAGAGAATGTATTTCCAGAAATAAAAGCAGTTGTAAACATTATTCCATCTACTTCCATACCTTTGGTGGCAACTGTATTAAACTCTGCATTCATATCAACCAATGCAAGATCGAACTGAGTGGCATAGCCCGCAATAATTTCATTGTATGCCCCAACGGCTTGGTTAATCTCTGCAATTTCATTCGAGAGAAGAACATATTGGCTGGGGATACCCCATGGAACTATTGGATCAGCTGCAGGATTTACCGAACCCATTCCCATCGGCAACGAGTCGGTTGGTAGGGTTAACAGGAATAATTCTCCTGGTGTCATTTGCCTTACATTAAAAGGATGGGGCAACGGCAATGTTTCATCAGAAACCATAAATGCATTGGGGCCAGCCGAAAATGTAGGATAATCCCAGGTTATTCCTTGAGAAGCAAGAAAAAGTTCAAATTGCCCATAGGCAAAGTTTAAGCCTGCTGCCTGTTCATCATCCAAAACTAATGCATTATATGGGACCTGAGTATTCATAAACTGAGCAAAAGGAATATCAGTAACGTTAGGAATATTGGCAATAGCACCTTTGGCACCATTGGCTGTCATCCCCTGTAGAACGCCACCTACTGCCATTTGGAATAAGGCCGTTGGGGTAATGCTATCCGAAACTCCACCAGACAAGGCATAGCCCAAAACATCATTGTTTCCAATCCAACAAGTAAAGAAAGTTGGATTTTGAGAAGCAGCTTCTTCTAAAACTGTTGAGGTTCCCGGTATAGCAGCAAACCTTGCATAATATGGATTTAATGCACTGTAAGCTTCAGCACCAGGCACGAGGTGAAAAGACTTGGCCCCCGGCACACCCATATTATTAAAAGGGCCATTAGCTGCAATCGAGGTAAAATTCCTTTGATCAGGTGCAATACCAGCAGGAACCGGGGCAGGAATACTTGCTTCCAATAATAACCGGTTTCCAAAACCATACTCATCAAACATCAATGGTTGCTTAAATTCACCACCACCAGCGGCTTCAAATTGATAAGCAAGAATTGCAGGATAAGAGTTTTCCTGTCCAGACAAATACAAATCTTTATCGGCATATCCGGCAGTAAGTGAGTTACCAATGGCAACATATTTCGAAAAATCGGCCCCACCGGAAGTTGTTGTAAAATCATCAATCTTCGGCTCACAAGCGAATAGCATTCCTAATGCTAAAAGCAGTATTATATTTTTTAGTTTCATATCTTATATCTCCTCTTAGCTTTAAAAGTTATAACTTACTCCAATTCCAGGAATCATTGTTCTGCCATTGTAGGTACCTGTAAAATATTCAGGCGCATACGAACGTACACTCTCTTGTGTTT
Organism: uncultured Lentimicrobiaceae bacterium; assembly: GCA_964490385.1. Lineage (GTDB taxonomy): Bacteria > Bacteroidota > Bacteroidia > Bacteroidales > 4484-276 > 4484-276. Next base: position 5,117 of record CAZBDF010000068.1, read on the forward strand.
CTAAATGTAGATAAGAGATATCGATGGCCAGATTTTTTGTTGGCTTGATGGATATACCTGCACTGAACCCATACGTATTTAAACTTGGCGTTTCGGGTGTGAAATACTCAGAATCGGTAGGCGTTGGGTCGTAATAGAAACCAGCCCTAACTGTTAGCAGGTCATTAATAACATATTCACCACCAACACGGAAGATCATAGTATTGCTGTATTCCCTTGGATTGCTTGAATTGAGCAATTCCGGCTTTTCCTTAAATTCAAATTTGAGGCTATCGTAAACTCCCCAGAAAACATAATTTAACTCAAGGGCAAGTGTCAATTTATCGCTGGGTTTGTATGCCACACCAATATCAAGGTTTGCAGGCAAAGGTAGTTCAGCATTAAAATAATTCTTTGCAGGGATAATGGATTCAACTGAAGTAGGAAGTGTAAAAGTAGCATCACCATCTTCCATTGTCATATTAACTCTTGAACGGTAATCAACACCGATGCTCCACTCCTCGTTTGGTGTAATTGTAACACCAACATTATATCCGTAACTGATGGTATTTCCAGAAAGCCCTGCTGCCCCAACTGCTGTTGGTGTGCCGTAAGATGTAGTTTTATTCAATTCAACACTTCCGCTTGCAACAACAAAACCAGCTCCTACGCTAAACATATCGCTAATTTTGTATGATACTGTGGGCTGAATGAAGAATACTTTCATCGAGATATTCTGGATCAGGTGAGAACCTGCCCAATCGTCGTCCCACTTTGCCGAGCTTCCAAAGGGCGTATAAACACCAACGCCAACGCCCAGCCTGTCAGTAACCATTCCGGCAGCATAAATATAAAAGGGAGTTCCAGTAGGATTATCAGTTGTAGTTTGGTAAACTGAATTTTTCAGGTTAAAAGCAGTAGTACTGAATATACCACTTGCCCCGGCCATGATGCTCCATTTGGTATTCATTTTCGACAATCCGGCAGGATTGTAAAACAGGTTACTGGCATCGCCAAAAAGCGAAACCCCAATAAGGCCCATTCCTGTTTGTCTGTGTCCTTGTAACCTCACCTGGTAACCACCGGCATACACCGAAGCTCCAAAAAGGCACATAACAACAACTAAAAGTGTAGTTTTTCTCATTTGTATTTAATTTATTGAATATTTTGCGCCGCGAAAGTATAAAAAAAATTAATACACAATAAGTTAGAGATTTGGCAGGATGCACGACAAATCGTACAGTAAGGTTTCTGCGCGGATTAATTGTACTCAACACCCTACAATTCAACTCATAATAGATCAAAGCTAATTGTCCGGCCCCAGCGGGGCCAAATGTTGGTAAATATCCCAGACAATCATGCATAACCGCGCCAGAGGTGCAGCCTGTCCCTTTGGGAGAATGTTTTATAATCAAGGAGAAAATATATCGCACCACTACGTGGCGCCCTTTTCTATAATAGCAATATCTTCCACCAATATTCGGCTCCTCTGGAGCCAAAACTTAATTCCTAGTTATTTCGAGTAAGAATGCAATTTGTCGTACACCCATTTGAACAAATGTTAGTACGCTGAAAGTGAAGCAATGAGAGAATGAGAGAATGATGAAATGATGAAATGAGTGAATGGTTAAATTGTTAAATTGTTGTATTGTTGAATTGTTGAATCTTTGAATCCTTGAATCTTTGAATCTTTGATTTCTTGAATCTTTGAATCTTTGAATTTTTAAATGAGAGAATGTATGATTACGGGAATAGTGAACGAAACGAATGGGACAAGTTAATTTCTCTATCGCCCCTTCTCCCCTTCGCTTTTTCTCCCACTCTCCCCTTCTTTCTCATCCAATTCTACTATATTTGCCGGCATTAAAATAATCACATCATGGCTAAACAACCTCGCCTTTCTTTTTGGCAAATCTGGAACATGAGTTTTGGATTTCTGGGTATCCAATTTGGATTTGCCCTTCAAAATGCCAATGCCTCCCGGATCCTTCAAACCTTCGGTGCCGATGTGCACCATCTGAGTTGGTTTTGGCTGGTAGCACCAATTACCGGAATGATCGTGCAGCCTATCATTGGTTACATGAGCGATAAAACCTGGAACCGCTTTGGAAGGCGAAGGCCATATTTTCTTGTTGGGGCAATCTTAACAAGTATAGCGCTGATCCTGATGCCAAATGCACCTCACCTGGCCAATGTAATCGCTCCCATGTTTATTGGCGGTGGCTTGCTCATGATCATGGATGCATCAATTAATATCTCGATGGAACCCTTCAGGGCACTTGTCGCAGACAAACTACCGGAAGAACAACATACCCTGGGCTTTTCGATGCAAACGCTTTTAATAGGTATTGGTGCAGTAGTGGGTTCATGGTTACCCTATATTTTGGGCAATTGGTTTGGAATATCAAAAGAACCGGCAGCCGAAGGTTTGGTTCCCCCAAACGTTACCTACTCCTTTTATTTTGGTGCTTTCGTATTGCTGTCTGCAATAATATGGACGGTAGTGTCAACCAAAGAATACCCGCCATCATTTTATGAAGAAGAAGAAAGCAACAAGGAAGATAAACCGAAATTCCGAATACCAAAAACCATGTGGCAGCTGCTGTTAGTGCAATTCTTTTCATGGTTTGCACTTTTCTCGATGTGGGTCTTTACAACACCAGCTGTTGCTGAACACTTCTATAACGCTACTGATCCCCACTCAAGCGGTTACCAGGAGGCTGGAAACTGGGTTGGGATTTTGTTTGGGATTTACAATGGAATATCAGCAATAATCGCTTTGTCTCTCCCAAAAATTGCCCGACGGATCGGACGCCGGGCCACACATGCTATTGCGCTTGCTATCGGAGGTTTATCGTTTCTTTCATTTGCAATTATTCCTTCCGCAACGCTGCTAATCATTCCAATGATAGGAATCGGAATTGCCTGGGGTAGTATCCTTGCCATGCCTTATGCCATGCTTGCCAATTCAATTCCTCCAAAACAAATGGGAATGTTTATGGGGCTTTTCAACATGTCAATCACCCTCCCGCAAATTGTGAATGGCATCTTTGGTGGGCTTATTCTTCAATATGTGTTTAATGACAAGCCCATGTACTCCCTATTGATGGCAGGTGTATTTATGATCCTTGGTGCAGGAGCCACATTCTTTGTACAAGACAAGTTAGATATGCGTAAGAAATAATAAGCTTAAAAGATTGTTGCACAGAGATTCACGGAGGAAACACAAAGTTTCACAAAATATTAAACAGAAATATTATGAAGAAATTAATTTTTGTAGTTCTAACAGTTTTTTCGTTGACTTAATTTTCTCAGACAGGGAGCAAAAATTTTATCGACCAGAATTACACTGAAGTTACCGGAAAAGCAGAAACGGAAATTGCCCCCAATGAAATCTATTTGAATGCTGGACTTACTTCCTTTACACAAACAATCCCGCCGCAATTCCATCTGCAAAAAACTTTCCCTTCTCAGTCAATACTATTTTATTGAGCGATAATTGGATTTGATGATTCTCAATAAATGGCTTAGCTTCTTTTAATAAATGAGCATGAAAACCCTCACCAAATTCAATCTTAACCTTTCCCAAATCAATTCCCCACATCGTCCTAAGTGCCGTCATCACATACTCATTGTACTTTTGCTCAGGACTTAGGATTTCCTTTTCAAAATCAATCTGATTGTTTTCGATTGCCGAGATGTAGGATTTTAAATTGGAAACATTCCACTGCCTCGATCCTCCATCATACGAATGAGCTGAAGGGCCAACTCCAATATATTTCTCACCAAACCAATAAGCAGTGTTATGTTTTGAATTCATGCCAGGCAGAGAGAAGTTTGAAATTTCATAATGCTCGAATCCGATTTTCTTTAAAGCCTCCACAAGTATATCAAAATGATGTCCAGCTTTCGCATCATCCATTGACTTGTATTTTCCCTTACGGATAAAGTGATCGAGGGCAGTCCCCGGCTCTACCGTCAGGGCATAGGCCGAAATATGTGGTACACCAAGATGGAGGGTTTTCGAGATATTTTCCTGCCAAACCTTATCCGACAAATTTGGGGAACCATAAATCAAGTCGATACTCAAACTATCAAAACCATGATCCTGCGCAAGTTTTATGGAACCTTCAGCTTTAGCAGCGCTGTGCCTTCGATTGAGATAATGCAAATCATTGTCATCAAACGATTGCACGCCAATACTTAAACGATTGATGGAGGTCCTTTGAAGTGCTTTCAACCAATTTATGTTAATATCATCGGGATTGGCTTCAACAGTGATTTCAGCATTTTCATTAATCCCAAAAACCTGATGGGCTTTTTCGATAATTGAATGAAGAATTTGTGGATGAAATAAGGAGGGCGTACCACCTCCAAAGTAAATTGTATCTAATTTTTCGCCACTGAGATAATCCTTCCTGATCTCCAATTCCCGGATAATAGCATCAATAATCTGATCGTGGTATTTTTGTGTAGCGAGAGAATAAAAGTTGCAATAATGGCATTTCTGCCTGCAAAATGGGATGTGGACATAAAGGCCGGCCATTTACCTGTTTCCCTTTTTGATCTTCTTGTTCAGCACAATGCGAAAGGTTGTCCCCTTATCGATAGCAGAAGACTTCACAAAAATCTTTCCCCTGTGATAGTTTTTCACAATCCTTTCGGCTAACGAAAGCCCAAGCCCCCACCCTCTTCGCTTGCTGGTAATTCCGGGATTGAAAATACTTTTATGCTGCGATTTAGGGATCCCTTTTCCGGTGTCGGCGAGATCGATGTTAATATGGTCGTTTTCATCCGTAATATCGATGGTAAATTTACCCTTATTGGCCATGGCATCAACTGCATTCTTAGCTATATTTTCGATCACCCATTCGAACAGGTGCAAATTAATGGGCACCATAATACTGACATCAGCGTTGGGATTAATCTCATAAATCACCTTTCGCGAAGTCCGGGTTTTGAGGTATTCTATCGATTTATACACCACCTCAACGATGTTCATGTATTCGAGTTTTGGAACAGAACCTATTTTTGAAAACCTTTCGGTGATCTTTTCCAGCCTGTCCACATCTTTGCCCAACTCTTCAATTACAGGGTTTTTCACTTCTTCCATTTTCAGCAACTCCATCCAGGCTATCATCGATGATAATGGTGTACCAAGTTGATGTGCTGTTTCTTTTGCCAGCCCAACCCACACCTGATTTTGCTCCGAACGACGAGCCGTACTGAACATAAAATAGCCTATAAAAAGGAACAAAGCCACAATGCCCAATTGAATTATCGGGTAGTAGGTGAGTTGTGTGACCAGGTACGAACCTCGATAGAAAATAAAGCTCTTGCCCTGGTTAACAAGATTAATTTCGATAGGGTTATTGTCGGATGCCATTTCAGCGATGGTCTGTTCAACAAAGGCCGGATCCATGATTTTACCGGGATCAATATTCCCAAAGTCAATCATATTTTTCTTGGTGCTATCGGTTACAATTACAGGCACCGAGGCAGCGTTTATAACAACTTCAGAGAAAAAAGAACGCACCAAATCATCGAGCACATCACGCAGTTCGGTCATTGTCCGGCTATCTTTGTAATAGAGATAGTTCTTCCGATTTTGGAAATAACGGGCTTCGATAGGCGGATAAATCGAAAATTCTTCGAGCACACTTCCCGAAAGGAATATCAATGTATCGATATCAAAATCTACATTATTTGCATTGATAATTTTGCCGTCTTCATCAGTTAGGATAACCGGAATAGTACTGTTCGACCTGATGATATCAACATAAAAAGTGAGGTCAATATCAGGATCATCCGTTTTTATAAGTTGCTTATAAGCTTCAGCCAACAACTCAACACGAAGCTGATCTTGTTCTCTGATCTCATTGAAGAAATTTTCGATATACTTTACAAGTGCCGTTTTGCGATGGATGGCATCGGCCCAGATCTTGACATTTTTCTTCTCATCCTGCGAAACCTTATTGACAATAATATTGGTGTACCACATCGATACAGCAACGATGGCAATGGCGGCGGCAAAGAGCAACAGTTTCCACTGTCTTTTTCTGGTGTAAATATTCAAGTTTGGTAAATTTTTTTGAAACAGTCTATTTAACGCTAAAACCAGGGGCTTATTATTTAGTGGATGTTCATTCTATTTGCAGTCATTCGTTAGGATTGACAATTTACGACTCCCTCATCATCGCCTCTGCCACGGAAGCAGATTGTGAAATTCTATATGCCGAAGATTTGCAACATAATCATTTGGTTGAAAATAAGCTTAGGATTGTGAATCCGTTTATTTAAATAGTGCTATTTTTGTAAAAAGTCAAATATTATGGAACACCTAGCTTTTATCGATATCAACCTGTTAAACCAAGAAGCCAAAAAGGAGTTGGAGGCTTTTTATGAGTTTTTGCTATTTAAACACAAAAAGCAAGATAGTAAGGAATCTGAAAACAATGAGTCACGTTTTGAAAAATTTCTAACTAACCCATTGAAGATAGAACATTTTGAGATATCTAGCCGGGAGGAAAGAAATGAACGATAAGATGTTTATTGACACAAATATCTGGGTTTATGCCAAAATTGACGGAAACGACTCCATAAAACACAAAAAGGCAATATCATTTCTTAGAAATCTTCCGAATCAAATTGTAATCAGCACCCAAGTTATTAACGAATATTATAGTGCTTTGTCAAAAAACAAGATAAAAGACATTGATATTCAAACTTCAATTGAGCAAATACTACCTAATGTTAATGTTCAGGCAATTTCGATTGCCACAATAAAAAAGAGTTGGGACGTAAAGCTCAAGTATAATTTTTCCGTTTACGATTCCCTCATCATTGCTTCAGCCCTGGAAGCGGATTGCAAAATACTTTACACCGAAGATTTACAGCATAATCAACTGATTGAAAATAAACTCAGGGTTGTGAATCCGTTTATTGATTAGTGTGCACCTAATGGTCTTACCATTCTACTGCCACGCACTCCTCTGAAATTATCTTTAGAATCTTCTCAAAATCATCCAAACCCTGCAGCATTACATCCGAATCCTCGGCATGACAGGTGAGACAAGCACCAACGTTTAGGATACTTTTTTGTTCGACAATACTAAATGGCCTAACACCTTCGCGTGTTGTTGTCCAACCATCTCTTTCATTAAGGAAACCAATCCATGCATCCTCGGGCAGGCCATCATGTTTGTTGGGGGCAAATTGCGGGGTGAATTTCCAGTAGCCGGTTTTTCCTTCTGCAATAAACTCCAGCGTTCCGTGCCCATAGCCGAGCGCAACCGGATTGTTGTGACACGACTTGCAACCCCTCCCCTCTCTTGAAGTTGTATGGGCAACAGTGGGTGCATAGAGGCGGTGGAAGATTTCACTTTCCTCAGCATCCTCAGCATAACTTTCTTTATCAATCGAGAGCACCATACCATTAATGAATGTACCCACTTTTCGGGCATTTGGCCCGGCAGTTTCCATCCGCTCATCAACTCCCAAAGCAGGCATATCAGCTAAGAACTTTCCGGTATATTCAACCCAGGTACCGTCCTTAAACCTATTTTCAAGTAGATCGTAGCCTTCAGTATTCTTTTCATACACATTATGACAACCGATGCATTGTGGCGCCCAGGCCGTGTGGCAGACATCGCAGCTCAAGTCATCGTGCGCTTCGCCTTTCGAGCAAATTTCGGCAGGTGGAAGCATCGGTAAATTTTTACCTGAATTTTTAGTCACGAGCCAGGGATTTCCCAACTCATCCAAAAATGTGTTCGCCATCGCTATTCCAGACTTTTGCTTTTTGAGAAACTGACGACCCTGGGGATAAGCTTTCAATTGCAAAATTTTGTAGGTCTCACTATCCAATTGATCTACAGTCATTACATTTGCATCACCAGCAAAATGACAATCCTCGCACCTGATCTTCACTTGAAATTCTTCATGGATATGATTTTGGCCATCGCCCATGGTTTCGTATGAATTATGGCAATCAATGCAATCCATACCACTTTCGTGATGCACATCAGCAGCAACAAATTCAAAAACTCTTTTATCTTCTAACAACCTGTATTTATCCCAATCTGTCACCTCTGATTCCTCCAATTGGGTTTCGTGCCATCCTTCATAGTTTGTTGCAATTCGGCCCGAGCGGCTATGGCAACCAAAACAATGTTCGTTGGTAATATTTAGTGATAATTCGGGATGATGTAGCAAGTTGGTACCTGAAACAGCTCCATCGTCATCATAAAAAGACAGCTCATTTATTGCTTCGTCAGAATAATTCAAATGACAGGCGTTACACCCACCACCACGCGAGAGTTGACTGATAGGACCATATTCAGTTTTTGGATTCCCAAGGTGGCAATTGGCGCACATATCCCGCAAATGATCATCTGCAGCAGTGTGGCCGATTTCAGTAATACGCGATAACACGCCCGGTACTTCAATTTCATTAAACACGAAACGATCGACACTTACCACTCCGCTCATTGTTGTCATCAAGGTATTTTGAATACGTTGCGTGATATCAGGGTGACACTCAGAAGTACCACAAGTTCGTGAGGCATCAGCGAGGTTACCGGGAATATTAATCATCGAACGGTGGGCTACTTTTTTATCCAAAGTAAATGGATCGCCCAGGTGACAGGCAGCACAACCGATGGCTACTGGATCATGTGATGAAGAAAAGCCACTCATTTTATCATGACAAGCTAGACAGCCTTCAATTTTACCTTCGGCAAACAATAGGTTGGAAAACAAACTATCAGGTGCATTGGAAACACCAATCGGTTTCAATTCGAAGGGCATATACACATCTTGCATCTGCCAGTCCCAACTCCAATTCTCTCCTCTGAAGAAATAGGCAATGGCTGTAAGGAACATATACGCGAAAAAGAGGTAGAGCAAAAAGAGCCTGGCATATTTCGCCCAATTATTTTTAAGCACAGGCATATAATAAATCAGCCCCAGCAAAGCAGCAATAATAAAAAGTGTCCATGCCGGCCGCGACATCCAATGTAAAACTTCCTGCAAACCCAAAAATACCAGGG
>CAZBDF010000069.1:0-14104 GCA_964490385.1 uncultured Lentimicrobiaceae bacterium
GGCCAAGCATCGGGTTAAATTCTGAAAGCTCTTCAACTTTTGCTTTGATATGCTCCGGTGTAACACCCATTACTTTAGCCATTTCTTTCTGGCCTTTTTCGTCGTGGGGAACAAACTCGTGCAATGGAGGATCGAGTAGGCGAACAGTTACAGGCAGATCGTGCATGGCTTCAAAAATACCTTCGAAATCGGCACGCTGCATCGGGAGCAATTTTTTCAGTGCTTCTTTACGGCCATCTACATCTTCGGCCAAAATCATTTCGCGCATAGCAACGATACGCTCGCCTTCGAAAAACATATGCTCGGTACGTGTAAGGCCAATACCTTGCGCACCAAAAGCACGTGCAACCGCTGCGTCATGCGGAGTATCGGCATTTGTGCGGACAAGCATTTTTGCATACTTATTGGTCAAATCCATCAGCTCACCAAAATCGCCACTCACTTCTGGGTCAATGGTTTTGATCTGACCTTCATAAACCTCACCAGTTGATCCGTTCAGCGAAATCCAATCACCTTCTTTAAATGTTTTTCCGGCTGCTGTCAGGGTCCTGGTTTTGTAATTTATCTTGGCAGTTCCGGCACCCGAAACACAACACTTACCCATTCCACGGGCAACTACAGCAGCGTGCGAAGTCATACCACCACGTGCGGTAAGGATACCTTCGGCAACGTGCATTCCGGCCAGGTCTTCGGGAGAAGTTTCGATACGGACGAGGATAATTTTGTGTCCTTTCTCGGCCCACTCTTCAGCTTCGTCAGCATGGAAAACAATTTGTCCGGTAGCAGCACCAGGTGATGCTGGAAGACCTTGTGCTAAAACAACAGCTTCTTCAAGTGCTTTTTTATCAAAAACAGGGTGGAGCAATTCATCCAGTTTGTTAGGCTCCTGACGGAGTAATGCATCACGCTTTGAAATTTTCTTTTCACGGACCAAATCCATAGCAATTTTTACCATGGCAGCACCGGTACGTTTTCCGTTACGGGTTTGGAGCAACCAGAGTTTTCCATCCTGAATGGTGAACTCGAGGTCCTGCATGTCTTTATAGTGGTTCTCAAGTTTTTCCTGTGTGTCGAAAAGTTCTTTATAAACCACAGGCATTGCTTCTTCCAATGAAGGGAAGTCTGCTGCTCTTTCTTTCTCAGAAATATTTTGTAGTTCGGCCCAACGTTTCGCACCTTCAAGTGTGATTTGCTGTGGGGTACGGATACCGGCAACAACATCTTCGCCCTGTGCATTGATCAGGTATTCACCATTGAAAATATTTTCACCTGTTCCGGCATCCCTGGTAAAAGCAACACCGGTAGCTGAGTTTTCGCCCATGTTACCAAAAACCATGGCCTGAACATTAACAGCGGTTCCCCATTCGGCAGGGATGTTTTCGAGGCGACGATAAATAATAGCACGCTCATTCATCCAGCTATCAAATACAGCCATTACTGATCCCCAGAGCTGATCCCATGGGTTTGTCGGGAAATCCTGTCCGGTAACTTCTTTAACGGCAGCCTTAAACCTGCGAACCATTTCTTTCAGGTCGTCGGTAGTAAGGTCAGTATCTTTTTCAACTTTCTTCTCTTCTTTCAGTTCATCGATAATTACCTCAAATGGATCTTCTTCCTCTTTTGAAGCAGGCTTCATATCCATTACCACATCACCATACATCTGCACAAAACGGCGGTATGAATCCCAGGCAAAACGCTCGTTTCCTGATTTTTTTGCGATTCCTTCAACAGCTTCGTCATTCAAACCAAGGTTTAAAACTGTGTCCATCATACCAGGCATCGAAGCACGGGCACCTGAACGTACAGAAAGCAAACATGGGTTTACTTTGTCACCAAATTTGGTTCCCATGATTTTTTCAACCCGCCTTACGGCATCTTCAACTTCAGCCTTAATTTGCTTGATAGCAAACTCACGGCCTTTTTCGTTATATGTAGTACAAATTTCGGTAGTTACAGTAAATCCCGGAGGTACAGGAACTCCAATAAGGTTCATCTCGGCAAGGTTAGCACCTTTACCACCAAGCAGGTTTTTCATCGTAGCGTTACCTTCGGCTTTTCCATCACCAAAAAAGTAAACGTGTTTCTCAGTTTTCTTTGACATAATAAATATACTGTTTAATTAAATATAAATTTAGAATTTTGATTTCCAATAAGATAAGTAAATTTGCGGGTGCAAAAGTACGAAATATCAGGGAACGTTCTTTAAATAAAGGTTAAGTTTTTCTTACAAGCAAAATCGTGCTCCTATTTAGTGCGTGTCCATAAAGTAGCTTTCTTGAAATATCCGTTGCCCCGTCCTTTAGGGCGGGGATCAAATTGGAGATATGAATAACCCCTGCCTTTTCGCTGACACTGCCCAAGGCAGTGTCAGCGAAAAGGCAGGGGTTGGGGTAATATCAAATTTATTGTTCTCCGGCATAAATGCCGGAGCTATGGAATAGCACCGACTTTATGGACGGACACTATTTAGTGACTGTCTTTAAATTCAAATATTATTATTTAAACATGAAAATCCAAAATTCTCACATTGTGATGTCTCTGGCAAAAGCCCAAAACTCCTGCCTCGCGGCCCGCTTCACTGGAGCGACAGCGAGGCGAGCAAGGCGGGCAAATAAATTCCAATATCAAAATCTCAATATTCAAAACTGTTTCAGCCCTTTGAAATTTGTTTTTTGAAATTTGTGCTTTGGTGCTTATTCTTGTAAAATGGAAACTTTATGGACAGACATTGATTTAGCGTAGCGCTTTATTTCATTAAACAATGAACAATTAGGGCGCAGTTATTGCTTTAATTCCAAAATCTATTGCAAATTATTTAGTAATTTAGTCAACTTAAACCTAAATATCCACACCATGAAACAAATTATCAGTACAGGTTCTTACATCGCTTTCGTTTTGCTTTTCCTTCTGTCAACCAGTCTGGATGCCCAAATTTTCAAGAAAAGATCCAAAAGGACAAATGATGAAAAGCAACAAACAGTAGCACAAGAAGGTAATAATCAAACAGCAGATCAGGAGTGGATTTGCCTTGGCCCATCGGGCATGCCAAATAGCTTGTGCTCTTCGAACACCTTTGGACTTGGCCAAATGCACCGCATCGAGTTCGATCCCATGTATGATGGTGACGATAATCAAACTGTTTATGCTTGTTCATCTTTTGGTGGTTTGTGGCGCAGCGAAAATGATGGCCTTAGCTGGGTAAATGTAAATACCGATAATCTACCCTCCACTTCAGTTGCAGATGTATGTATCAACCCCTTCGACAGAAACGAAATATTCATCTGCTCCGGTTATGCCGATGGAAGTTTATACACCCCATTCGGCCCAAATTGGACGCACGTTATTCCAATATACACCACAGGAATTCACAGGACAAAGGATTATGGTAAAACCTGGGAGGATATTTCAAGCGGCTTTATCAGCGAATTTAAAGATGGCGGATTCTGCAGGAAAATGGCCATCAACCCTTTTAACCCTGATCAGATATTTATAGCAACAAACCAGGGCCTTTATACTAGCAGCAATGCTACCTCTGATGATGTGGTATGGAAAAATGTGAGTATTCGAAGTAAAATAGATGAAAGTGATTTCAGGGGGCTGGCTTTTAAACCCGACGATTCGAACACCATTTACGCAAGCAGCAAAAACATTTTTAGGAGTAGCAATGGCGGACGAAACTGGACAAGCATTACCGGTGATGAATTCGACCTGAACCTGGATAGCCTGCCTGATTCGTTTACTATCAAACGCATTAATTTAGCTGTTAGCCCAGCTGCCCCCGAAAGGTTGTACGCTTATATTTCAGGAACCAAACACGTAAATGGAAACAGTAAAGACGGGGCTCACATTGCAGTTTTCGAAGATGAAAAATGGAGAATCATCGAAACCCGCTATACTTCGGGACTCACCTATTTTGATGAGAGCTGGATTGCCATTGCAGTTTCGCCGGTTGATCCGGATTTTGTGGTGTATGGAAACACGAGGGTCCTTGGTTCTGAAGACATCGAGAACAAATCCTTCGGCTTAAGATCGACTTATTGTGGACAGGGATTTCATGCCGATGTTCACGACCTGGAATTTCAACCCAATGTTGAAAACCCCAAACTTTTTTGCGGAAACCATGGTGGCGTGAGCGTAAAAACACTTCCGGATGCAAGCACAAAAGGCTGGGAGTACATGAACGAAGGCCTTGCGACAGCAACACTATGGAGCTTTGACGATTCAGGGGTAAATGAAGATATTGCCATCATTGCCACACAGGACAATGGTACATTGGCTTATATTGATACGCTTGGATCCAAATGGCACTTCCTGAAAGGCGGAGACGGCTACACTGCCAGAATCGACGATAAAAACCCTGATCATGCCTACTTTTCGGGCGGTGACCGTTCACTGGTATTTTTCGATTTCAGCACACTTGAAATTATCGATCAAACCGGCAAACTGCCCAAAGATCCAAGAAATAACACCGATGTGGTAATTACAACCAAAACATTTCCAATGGTCAACCACCCCGAAACCGGCGCATTATTGTTTGGATTTACCGAAATCTTTCAGAAAAATATTGTTAAACCAAGTGTGATCACCAAGCTTGATGACATTTGGGAGATAAAATCAGATATCATGCAATTAGAAACTGAATCGTGGAAACGCCAGATCACCGAAATTGCTATTTGCGAAAGTAACCCAGATTATGTATATGTGATTACCGGTGGACAACAAAACCCTCCCGGCGATTGGCAGCTTCGTTCAAGGCTCTATAAATCGACCAAAGGACTGAGGGCCAATGACAGGAACAAGTTTTTTAGTGGGAATTTTTATCCCGGCGAAAAGTTTGATGACGATACCCTTGCCATACTTTCTGGTGTAGCTGTGGATCCGGATAATCCGAAAAAGGTATTTATCAGCTTCGCTGGTTTGCTTGGCCAATATAGGGTTTGGTACAGCGAAAACGGCGGAGGGGAATGGCTTAATGCTGATCCAAAGGGCCAACTCAAAAAGATTCCTGTAAATGCCATTGCCATAGATAAAGATGCCAACGACAGGCTTTATGCCGGCACTGACTTTGGGCTTTACATCAAAGACGAGGGTAAAGATTGGGTGAAAGTCGATGAATTCCCAAGTGTTAGGATTACCGAATTGAAGCTCAATAAGAAATTCAATAAAATTAGGATAGCCACTTTTGGGCGGGGACTTTGGGAAGGGCCGCTGACGGCCAATAGTTCTCAGGAACCAAGCGATCCAAGGATAAACGATTAGTAGTATTTTTCATTCATTTTATTAAATCACTTCGAGATGTTTTGCAATTAGATTTCTCCCTTCTATACTAATGACAATTAATTATAAGGTATTGAAATGTAAATGAATAAAAAGACCTCCAGGTTTCTCATATAGGAACATGACAGAACTTTATACAAAAAAAGTCTTATTAGCAAAAACCTGGAAGATCTCCAAGATTTTTTCGAAAATTTAAAAACACGTAAATTTTGAAATTACTAAAATACTAATGGAAAGCAGTTTAACAATTTAACATTTCAACAATACAGTTTAACAATCGCATTTTAGATTGCAGGCCCTATTCCGAAAAGTCAACGAGGGTAATATCGAAAATCAAAACTGAATTTGCAGGAATACCATAATGTGCTTTACTTCCATACCCAATGCGCGATGGAATGAGCAAAGTTATGTTACCACCTTTTTTAATTAGGGGTATGCCAATTTCCCATCCCTCAATTAAATTTTGAAGTGGAAATGAAACCGGTGAATTACCAGAAGTTTCATCAAACACATTTCCATTGGTAAGTTCCCCAACATACAAAACTTCCACAACAGCATTCAAGCTTGGATGCTCGCCACTACCTTCATCATTTATCACATAATACAAACCTGAAGCGCCAGCCTCCGCATCAAGGTTGTGTTGATTGATATAATCCTGTATGATCTGGTCGTCCAACTCATCCTGAGCATCACCTTTTGTACATGCAACAAAAACTACTGCCAAAAGTCCAAGTAAAACTAAATTTCTTATTTTCATCAACTGATGTTCTTAATTATAATTTCCAAAAATATAAAACAAAGAGTACTGAGATTAGGTCACTGGTAACTTGTTGCTGGTGCCGAAGCAAAGCTTCGAGCATGCACGACCGAAGGTCGGCATTGCTGGTTGTTGTCCTCAAATTTGCCGATTATCGGTTTTAAAGAACAACTAATACCGATTACGAATGGATATGCGCCTTTAGTTCGCTTCTCTCCTAAAGCCCCATCATTTCAGTATCGGCATTTACCATTTCAATTAGCGAATTGGCTTTCAGCGCAATTCATAATGAAATTGGTATAACATCCCAACTAAAAAAATATTGTATTAATCAGCCGGTAAATCCTCCCCCTAAGTTGGACGAGCCCTGCCTGCCAAAGTTGAACAGCTGGCAGGCCAGAACCAAACAGGAGTTTAATCACATTGGTCATTCAAGTAAATTATTTTGATTTCAGATTGATGATTAACGAATGTTGATTTTTGATTTGAAAGCGTTTATTTACATCTTAAATCAAAAATCGCTAATCTACAATCGTCAATAATTTCTTGCAACGACCGAAGGAAGTCCGTATGGAAAAAAGCAACAACATCGGTTTTTAGGCACTAAATCCCACCCCTTGCATAGGGTGTAGCTTTCTGGTCGGTGAAGTTATTTTCTATAAATTTCAAATATCCTGTAACTGCAATCATAGCGGCATTATCGGTAGTGAATTCAAAAGAAGGAATAAAAGTTTTCCATCCCAATTCTTCACTTTGCTTAAGCATTGCCGCCCTCAAGGCTGAGTTGGCCGAAACACCTCCTGCAATAGCAATCTGGTTAACCTGATATTTTTTGGCAGCCAACTTTAGTTTCTTCATCAAAACCTTAACGATGGTTGACTGGATTGAAGCGCACAAGTCGGTTTTATTTTTTTCGATAAACTCATCATCAATCTTCAGTTGATCCCGAAGAAAATAAAGGAAAGAAGTTTTTAATCCGCTAAAGCTGTAATCGAGTTCCGGCATGTTTGGCTCAGGAAATTTGAAAGCTTTGGGATTCCCCTCTTTAGCCAGCTTATCAATCACGGGACCGCCGGGATACGGAAGCCCCATAATTTTGGCAGCTTTATCGAAAGCTTCACCGGCAGCATCGTCTATTGTTTTGCCAACGATTTCCATATCAAAATAATCCTTCACCAACACAATTTGTGTGTGACCACCTGAAACCGTAAGGCAAAGGAAAGGAAACTCAGGAGCGTTAAAATCCATGTTTGGATACCTGATAAAATGGGCAAGAATGTGGGCCTGCATATGGTTCACTTCTATAAGCGGAATATCCAAACCGAGAGCGAAAGCCTTGGCAAATGATGTTCCAACCAGCAGCGAGCCCAACAAACCGGGGCCACGTGTAAAAGCAACCGCATCGAGTTGGGATTTTTCGATCCCTGCACGCTGCATGGCTTCGTGTATCACCGGAATGATATTTTGCTGATGCGCCCTGGAAGCCAGTTCCGGAACAACACCCCCAAACTTTTGATGTACATCCTGGTTGGCAATAACATTCGACAGCATCACTGTATCATCGAGTACCGCTGCTGAAGTATCGTCGCAGGAAGATTCTATACCGAGAATTAATGCCATTTGTTAACTATATAGGTGGTTGATAGATTTTATAAAATTAAAGTCATTTTTCAATAAAAAGTCATTGATGGTCATTAGTAGTCATTGATGGTCATTAGTTGTTATTGCTGATAATATTGCAACAATTGACAGAGTAGCTAAATGACAATAGATGACAGTACTGCTAAATAAATACGCCTTTTCTTTATTAAGCTTAGATAAATAAAGCGGGCAAAAATAGATAAAATCTGTTGGATGGGGAAGATGGAAAAAAGGTATTGGGTATAAGGGAATAGGGTTTATGGGGGAAAAGGGAATTTTCTGAACCAGGCATCAAAGGGTTCGCAGCCCTAACCGACCAACCTTCGCTTCGCTTTGGTGGGCACTGAGGGAAGGGATGCCCGCCTTGCCCGCCTCGCTGGAGCTAAGGCGAAGCGGGCCGGCGAGGCAGGGAAACCCTGATCGCGATAATGAAAACCAGGGCCGCCATCCCCTCGTTCCTCGGGGCTTGCATCCCTTGCAATGGGGCAAAACATTTTTGATTGTCGATTGATGATTTTTGATTGATGATTTGGGGACATCGGTCACCCGTTCCCGAAAAGTAGAAAATTTTCAATTTTCGTAACTTTTCGAGGATGCTCGAAAAACTATGAAATCAAAGATTTCTGGTTTTTCGGCACACCCGTCAACCTACATTCACTCCTCCTCCCTCACCGCTGATTTATCCGTGTCAGCTGAGTTGGGTTCTTTCGACTTCTTTTTCTTCTTTTCACTTTTTGAGGGCTTGAACAAATCGCCAAACTTTTCGAATTCTTTGCGGTAAAAAAAACCCACTCCCTGGGTATAGGGTGCATTGTCTTCCAGGAAACTGATGTCATTGGTCCGGTTGAAAGCCTTTACCCTGAATTGGCCATCTTCGGTAATTTTATACTCGATATTAACATCCCCCAAAACATCACTTGCATTCTCATCCTTGCTGGTTGTCCCCCTCACCCCGAAGTTTCCATCAATTATTAATCTGTCGTTGAACAATTGCGTTCGAAGGGCCAATTCCAGTTCATCCTCTGTTAAACTTGTTCCAGGCTGGTAGCTAACGCCAATGTCTATATCCTTACTGATCTTCGAAAGCCAGTCGCTTAATTGATTTGACAACAATTTAAACCCGGCTGCACCAATACTCGGCGAGCTGGCACTATAGCTAAAACTGCCCAGCACCAGCAGCGAAACCATTTGCTGGCTCATTGCCGACTGGTCGGTGGTATCGAGCGAGGCGAAGATGATTTGTTTTATATCTTCGGCAACATTTTCGAAGTCGATGGAAAACCTGACATCGGGATTAAAAAGGTCATTGCGCAAACCTACGATACACTCAACATTTACCCGTGTATTGTAAACTGACGTTGAGTCCGTTTGAAGTTGCAAACCAGTCAGCGTGGTTTTTACAGGATAAACAGCATCAATGTCAGCTATGGCTTCGTATGGATTACCTGTCCAGGAAATTTTGCTGCCGCTTTTGATATCAAACTCTTTTTTAAACAGGTCTTCGAGGGTAAATAAGAATTTACCTTCTTCAATAATATAGTCGCCGTTAATGGTAAAGTCCCCGCGTGGGCTTACCCCCAGCCTCATCTGTCCGTTACCACTCCCTTTTATATCGCCCATGCTGTAAGGCAGAAATATTTCGATATCCGCAGCAGAAGTTACATCCAGATCCAGGTTTAAAGTCAAACCTTTTAAATCGACAACATATTCTTCGCTGGCCTTTTCCAGCGTGTCGATGGTGTTGATGAATATGATAAAATCGTTTTCGGAAACATTAACTGCGGAAGAAATTGGGATGATGATGCGGGTGCCACGTTCGGTCTTAGCCGTGATATCCATCGTAATATCGTCGAAGGGGCCGGTAATCGAAACATCCCCTGAAACGATCGCCGTTCCGTAAAACAATTCATTATCGCGGGAAGTGGTGTTGAGTGCCCTAAAATCTTCCTCTTCCACCAAAACATCAAGCCTAAAATCCCTAAAATAATCATGAGAAATATTTCCTGAACAAGTTGCCGATCTGCTCCTGGTATCATAAAGCAACAACTGGTCGATGTTAATGTAATTCTCACCAACGTCTAAACTACCACCGACCGAATAATATTCGTTGAGGTATTTAACCAATACCTGCGTGTGCATAAGGTCAATCTTTCCTTCCAACACAGGCTTGGTATAACTTCCTGTAATTTCAAGCTTTCCGCCGGCAAGGCTCTCTTCTGCTATATCCACATATTCATTAATAAAGGGATTAAAAATATGGGCATTCAAATTACTGAGCTCTGCTGTCAAATCAAAATTCTGTATTTCGGATGTGGGGAAATAGCGTCCATCAAGTTTTAAAATTTCGCTTTCCTCAATACTTCCTTGCCGTAAAATATCAAGATTGACATCCAAATAATCCAGCTGCTCGTTCCAAGTAGTATTTAATTGAAGCACACCAAAATCCTGCCCGTTAAAATACAAATCCTTTAATTCGATGTCGATCAAAAAATTGGGGTTCCCGTAAAGATTTACCAGGTTGGCTTCGCCGTTTAAAACTCCGTTCAGGTCAACAGTTCGGTTAATGATCAATTGATCGAGGTGGGAAATATTGAGGTTATCAAATAAAAACCTCAGGCTGTCGGCCGGATTGTGCGAAATACCGCCATCAACACTAAAAAGTGAACTGTCGTTATAGAACCACAAATCCTGGAAAAATATTCCTGCAGTATCTGAGACGATCAGGTTGTTGTGGTAAACATTCCAGACTGAACTATCTACCTTCATTTGTACATCGGTAAGTTGGAGCGTTTGCGTTTGCATACTTTCAAACGCAACAAGCCCTTCAAAATCACCTATATTCACCTGCTTATTGCTCAGGTCGTTCCACGAAATATCATACAAAATGGTATCGGAACGAACAGTTGCATACACCATTAAACTATCGATGCCAATGCCAAGGGTGTCGGCTTCGGTGGGTTCGCTAACAAAAACTTTATCGCTAAAAGTGTTGAGTTGAAACATTTCGCCATCTGACTGAATCGCCAGGCTCCAATCCCTGATCTTAAAATTTGAAAAAATAATCCAGGGTGCTTTTGAATTGAGCACAAACTCATTTTTTAGGGTACTAAAAGTACCTTCCAATTTAGTTTCCGGTGCAATTTCCAGTTGCGGCACAAAAAGCTTTAACGGCAGATCGGGCGATTTAAGATTGATTTCATAAGCGATGTCCTGCTCATCAACATCATCCTTGCCAGCTGAGAAAGATCCTGCCAACACTTCCGAATAATTTCGGATAAAGTGGTTAACGGAAGTACCCATTTGGCTAAGCATGAAATTACCCTTGAAGCTGGCATCCATAAAGTCGCTGGCAAGCATAATGTTTTTCATCGAGGACGAATCTTCAAAAATATGAACCGACAAGGTATCCATCCAAATAGACCTATCGGTCCTGAAGTATGAAGTATTGTAAAAAACAACTTTGCCTTCGAGGTTGTCGATATCAACCCCTGCGAAATCAATGTTTATTTCCGTGGAAAACATGCTAATCGAATCGCTATCGGTAAGCTTCAATGCATATAGGTTGGCATGTTTGATGTCGGATTGGAAATCGAAAGTAGGTACCTGACCTTTGAAATCAACCAGGCCCAGAAAACTAATATCCAAATTTTCGTCCTCTATATCGAATTTTCCACTAAAAACCTTGCGCACCAATTGACCATCAACCCGAATGTTCTGATAATCATATCCATTAAATGCCAGGGACCTGACAGCACCCACCATCTCTACTTCAAGGCTTTCAAGGTCTATCCCCTGGCCATCCACATCAACTGCAAAATTTGTTTTGCCCAATGTTGACTCAAGGTCGAAGAGTTTTCCAATATCCAATTCCCGGCCAAGCAATATGCCCGAGTAAGCAAGTTCTTTTTCACCTTCGGCGGCTTTAAGTGTAATATCCGTTTTTAAAACCCCAAAATCTGATTCAAACTTTGCATTGGAAACAAAATCATTATAAAACCCCGTAAACTTGCCGTCGATGCTAATCACCCCCATTTTATGCAACAATTCCGGCAGGCTAATCCGGTCAGCATCGCCGGGGAGGGCAAAGTTCCCAATATCTAATGCACTGGTTGTAAACTTATCAACATCGGCATGGATAAAAGTTTCTGTAATGTCCGGCAAACCGCTCATCCTTATTGATCCAGCAAAGTAAGTATCCTCACCATAAAGAAATTCAAAATCTTTGCCCCTGAACTTCGATACATAGCCTTTAAAACCACCGCTAATGGAAATTAAATCCTCCATACTGAACATTACCGGGGCAAAATATCCGATATCGCTCATCTCTAATTTGGTGTCCCCGAAACTTGCATCAAAATAGACTGCGTCCAGGAAATCGTTGAAAGCACTGAGGTCATTATATCTGAATTCCAAATCCAGGTCGAGGGTTGAATTATTGGTATGTGCCAGTAAATTATCAACGGATAGTCCAACCGGGGAAAAGCGTGCAATGCCTGAAAAATCCACGATTTCAAACTCACTTTTTTCGATGAAGGTCAGCGTGTTGATCTGGGCAGAAATGGTATCCCCCTCAACTTTGAGGTTCGAAATAAGGACATCCATATCACTCAGTTCAATGTCATTAAAATCTATCCCCGGGCCCAACGGTTGCTTAAGCTCCTGATTTTCGTAGATAAAATGCATATTTCGCAGCTCGAGTTTATTGCAAGCTAGAAGCCATTGAATTGGCTTTGCAGCTGCGCTGAGTGTATCAATGGTTTCCCTTGATTGAAAATATTGTAAAAAGTAAGCCAGGTTCGCTGCTCCATCTCCACTGTATTTTCGCAAGGCAAACTCTACACCTGTAAGCTTAAAACTTCTGAGGGTCACACGTCTTTCAAACCTGTTGATATTGCCAATCAGCAATTCCAGGTATTGCACTTCCAACATTTTATCATGGCGATCGTCCAAAATTTCAAAATCATTAATCAATATCGTACCATAGAAATCTATGTTTAGCTCACCAATTCTGACTTCCATATCCATTTGACGGGTAAGGTAGGCAGCCACCGATTTTGATACCATAGTTTGCACCTCGGGGTTGCGCAGCAAAAGGCCAACAACAATAGGCAGGCTCACCACGAAGGTCAGGAAATAAATCAATATGTAAATGATTCTTTTAAAGATGGCGAGGTAGTTTATATTTATTGTTTAGCTTCAATCTTTCATACTTCTAATAGTTCTGCGTTCCAGTATTAGTCTACTCCGAAAAGTAACGGTTTTGGACTAAAGTCCAGTAACATGTTGGTTATCAATTACCCCGGGCTTAAGCCCGGGGTAATTCAAATAGCTGGTTATTGGGGCTTTAGCCCAAATTTGAATTAAAACAATTATTTTTCAAAGTGGGCTCAAGTATAAAACTTTCAATTTGCAAAAATATGATATGTTTTTGGTAATTTCGCAACTTGAGAATTAATTACAAACCTAATTAAATTGACGATTATGAAGCACCTTCACATTTTTAAAAATACCGGATGGACTGCCAGTCTGATGCTTTTGTTTCTTTTTAGCTCGATTTGCTCCACAGCACAAATTAGTATTACATCCAGCGATATGCCCGGCACCGGTGATGCTATGAGGCTGAGTAACAACATTACAACCGGCGGGGTAGATTATACCCAAACCGGCGAAAATTACACCTGGGATTTTTCTACTTTGTTTCCGCTTACACAAACAGTTGATACTTTTGCCAATGTATCTTCAGTACCTTTTTTGTATCAGTTGGTATTTTTCCCAAACATTGTTGCCAACCTGGCTAAACCTTTTCTCGATTTCGATTTGATCCCCGGACTTGATGTTACTGACCCCTACCTTTTTTACATGAACACAAATTCCAATTACAAGGATGTTGGATTTGCAGTTACATTCAATTCAATACCAATTCCCATCAAGTTTGACGAGCCTGATATTTTGTACGATTTCCCATTAAATTATGGAAATGTCGATTCAAGTAATTCAGGATTTGAGCTGGGCTTAGCCGATCTCGGCTTTGCCGGTATCGATCGTAAACGTGTTAATACTGTTGATGGATGGGGCACGCTTATAACCCCTTACGGAACTTTTGATGCCTTGCGCTTAAAATCACATGTTTTTGAAACCGATACTATTTACATCGACTCGATAGGATTTGGCACGACCATAGAACGCGATTACATCGAATACAAATGGATGGGCAACAATAAAGGATTGCCGCTATTGCAGGTTACCGAAGAGCTTGGACTGGTAAGGGTAGCCTATATCGATTCAATCAGAAATCCAACAACCACAATCACCGAAGGCGATTTGTCCGAATTCTCGATTGATGTTTTTCCAAATCCGGCAAGAAATAACGCTACTATTTCTGTTAATGGAAATCAAACTGGCAGCGTGTCTTTATCTGTTTTTAATATG
>CAZBDF010000070.1:0-14033 GCA_964490385.1 uncultured Lentimicrobiaceae bacterium
CGTTTACCGGTGTCACTACTTTTTTTATCAATGACCGGATTGATACGGGAAGTATCATTATGCAAGAAAAAACATCAATTTCCGAAAATGATACTGCCGGTACATTACATGATCGATTGATGGATATTGGGTCTAATTTAGTAATTAAAACCATAAAGGCAATTGAAGCTAATGAATATATACTTTCTGATCAGGAGGAATTAAGCTCTCAATTAGAGATCAAACATGCACCTAAAATTTATAAAACTGATTGCAAAATTGATTGGAGTATGAATGTTGAACACATTCACAATTTCATAAGAGGGTTATCACCATACCCAGCAGCCTTTAGCGAATTGCATATTAGTAAGGATAAAACATTGCAAGCAAAGTTTTATAAAACCCATTATCTTAAGTGTGAACATGAAAACCAGATAGGAGCTATTGAAACCGATAATAAGGAAACAATAACAATATGGGCAAAAAATGGCAAGATAATAGTTGATGAGATACAAATTTCAGGTAAAAAGAGGCTCAGAACTACAGACTTCTTAAATGGATTTACATTTGACGACAATTACTATTTTCAAAAATAACAGCCACAAAAACTCTTAAAGACCAGTAGCAAGCACGTTTCAAGACATTGTTATTAACATATTTTCATTTTTATCAACATTTTTGGCAGTTTCAGACTAAGAAACTTGCATTTTCTCAGAATTGACTTATATTTGCGACGATAATGAAGTAAAAAGTAACTAAAAATTTTAACCATGAACAAAGCAGAATTAATTGACGCTATGGCATCCGAAGCTGGATTAACCAAAGCCGATGCAAAAAAATCACTCGATGCATTTATAAAAACCACAACAGGTGCATTAACAGCTGGTGACAGAGTAGCTCTTGTAGGATTTGGATCTTTTAGTGTTTCAACACGCGCCGCTAGAATCGGCAGGAATCCTCAAACAGGACAAGAATTAAAAATCGCCGCAAAGAAAGTTGTTAAGTTTAAAGCGGGATCGGAGTTATCCGATAAAGTTTAACTAAGCTAAAGTAATCTTAAATATAAAGTGTCAACTAGTCAATTTTAGTTGGCACTTTTTTTATTTGAATCTATAAGGAAGTTCAGTATCAATCCTTGGTTATTTAATACCGACTTTTGAACGCATACTAACCTCAATATGTGAGAAACTAACATTCATATCTTTAATGTAAATAGCAGAACCTTATCTGTAAGCATAGGATAGACTGCAGTGACCAAAAGGCTTTCCAGAAGTTCCCTTTCAATCTACTCCACGGCATCGGGAGGTAAAACTCATTTTCTAAAATAATATATTAATCTACTATACTATCACCCTTAAAATTACTCTAATATAGAAAACTAAAATACGATTCATAACTTAATCGAAGATTAAATTTCATTCTATGTTTTAGAATACCAATAGAGCATTTTCTGACTATCAAATCTAATTTTATCATTATCCAGCAGCCATTCAATTACCCTGATTATCTTTTCCTCATCCATTGCTGCTTTTTCTATTAAGTCTTCAATAGCGATATGGCTGTCTTTTAACAAAGGTTTTATTCCAGCTACAATAAGATCGAATTCAAATTCACTTAAACTCACTTTATTCCTCTCAATACAAAAATCACAATGACCACATCGCTTGGTATTTTTCTCTCCAAAATAGCCCAACAAAAACTGACTTCTGCATTTATTTCGAGAAATTACATAGGCTTTTACAGCTTCTAATCTTTTTGTTGCAGCATTTTTGCGATGAAAATAATTCTCTTTGGATATGTAAATATCTCCTTTATCAATCCTTTCTTCGGTTAATATAATTTGGGGCTTATTTTTTTGTGGAACGTATTTAATAACGCCAAACTTGTTTAAATTTTGTAAAAAAGTGAATACTTTATCAACCGGGATGCCTGCCCTGCCAGCCAATTGCTTTTCATTAATAATAACATACTGGCTAAACAAACCTGTGTATGTTCTAAGAATCAATTTAAGAAATCCATCGAAGTGTGGGTTCTCAACCCGGAACCTATAAAGGTCCTCCCCTTGCATCTTCACAAATACCCTTGCAGGGTAATGCACTCCTTCACTTAACAGTAAATACCCTTCCTTTTCAAGGAATTTTAATGCGTTGTAGGCAATTAAAGGCTTAAACCTATATTCGGCTGAGAATGTACGGATATCAAAATCAAAACTCAGATTCTTACCACTTCCAAGCGCTAATTTCAAATAATTGCCCAATGCCTGATAAATTGTTTTTATGATATCCAGATCGGGATATGTATCATCTAATTGTTTTTTAAGGTCAGCTATATTCGATTGATGGTAAAGCATGACAGCATATGCCTTATCTCCATCCCGACCAGCCCTCCCTGCCTCTTGAAAATAAGCTTCGATATTGTTTGGCAGATCAATATGAACAACAAGCCTGACATCAGGTTTATCAATACCAAGTCCAAACGCATTGGTCGCAACAATTACCCTTAATGAGCCTTGCATCCACTTTTTCTGTTTCTCTTCTTTCTTGGCCGGATCAAGCCCGGCATGATAATAATCAGCAGATATTCCATTTTGGGTAAGCGACTTAGCCACCTCATAAGTTTTTCGTCGTGTACCTGCATAAACAATTGCAGAGCCTTGAACCTTGTACAACATTTTCATGAGACGCCCGAGTTTATCTTCTTCTTCATAAACCATGTAAGAAATGTTCTTCCTTTCAAAACTCTGTCGTTTAACATTGGGCTCTCTAAATTGTAATTTATCCTGAATGTCTTCAATTACTTCAGGAGTGGCAGAGGCAGTAACGGCCAAAATAGGAGTATTGGGAAAATAAGGCCTTATATCGGCAATTTTTAAATATGGAGGCCTGAAATCGTAGCCCCATTGCGATAGGCAGTGAGCCTCGTCAACAGCAATCAGACTAACTTTCATTAACTTCAGGGACTCCTTAAAATTCTCACTTGATAGTCTTTCGGGTGAGAGGTAAAGAAACTTTGCATCCCCATACACTGCATTGTTAATTGCCACCTCTATTTCGGAGTAATGCATTCCGGAATAAACTGCAAATGCCTTAACACCTATCTGTTTCAATCGATCAACCTGGTCGCGCATCAATGCAATTAATGGTGAAACTACCAGGCAAACGCCATCCATTTCCAGTGCAGGAACCTGGTAACAAATCGACTTTCCACCTCCGGTTGGTAGCAAGGCCAGGGTATCCTTCCCTTCCATCACGGAAGTGATGATCTCTTCCTGCATCGGACGAAAAGAGGAATATCCCCAATATTTTACCAGAATTTGATGGGTCGTCATCTTTGTATATTTACCACGAATTTACATATAAAATCGCAACAATTCTGCTTTTAAAAATTTAAGTTTGCAAAAAATACGTCATGGTACAGGATCTAAAATATAATTTACGTGGTGTTTCAGCTTCGAAGGAGGATGTTCATGCTGCGATCAAGAACATAGACAAAGGACTCTTCCCCAATGCTTTTTGCAAAATAGTCCCGGACTTACTGGGCAACGATCCTGATTATTGTATTATCATGCATGCTGATGGAGCAGGAACCAAATCATCGCTGGCCTATGCTTACTGGAAAGAAACTGATGACCTTACTGTTTGGAACGGAATAGCACAGGATGCCATTGTGATGAATATTGATGATTTATTATGTGTTGGTGCAACTGAAAATATTTTAGTCTCCTCGACAATTGGCAGGAACAAGAATCTTATTCCCGGATCAGTTATTTCTGCCTTAATTAATGGAACTGAAGAATTCCTGAAAAAGATGCGTAATTATGGTATCGAAATTTATAGTACAGGAGGGGAAACTGCTGATGTAGGCGACCTTGTTAGAACTATTATTGTTGATTCAACAGTTGTTGCACGCATGAAACGAAGCGATGTCATCGACAATTCAAAAATTCAGGATGGTGATGTGATTGTAGGCCTGTCATCGTCAGGAAAGGCAAGTTATGAGGATGAATACAATGGCGGCATGGGCAGCAATGGCCTAACCTCGGCCAGGCATGATGTTTTCAATAAATCAGTAGCGCAATCATACCCGGAAACCTATGATCAACAAATCACTGATGAACTGGTTTATTCTGGAAAACTCAATTTAACAGATCCCACAGAAGTTGAGGGCATCAATGCGGGTAAACTTGTCCTTTCCCCAACCAGAACATATGCCCCAATAATAAAAAAGATACTGGATAATTATAGAAATCAAATTCATGGAATGATTCATTGTAGTGGCGGGGCACAAACCAAAGTCCTGAACTTTGTTGAAGATATTCATATTATTAAGGACAATATGTTTGAGTTACCACCACTGTTCAAACTAATCAAAGAACAATCAGGCACACCATGGCAAGAAATGTACAAAGTATTTAATATGGGGCACAGGATGGAGCTTTATGTACCTTCAGCCATTGCAAATGACTTGATCAAAATCTCAAAAAGCTTTGATGTAGATGCCAGGATTATTGGCCGATGTGAAAAAGCAAGTTCAAAAAAACTTACTATTCAAACCGAATTTGGTAAATTCGAGTATTAGCGGAATATCGAAAACATGGTGAAGAATCCTGACATTAATATTTACTACATTTGTAGCTAATCAAAACTTCATCCATCATGAAAAAAATACTTGTTCCTGTCGATTTTTCAGAGCACACTGATATGGTGTGTCGCTACGCCATTGAAATTGCAAAAAAAACAGGTGGGGAAATCCGCTTATTTCACGCTTATTTCGATTACTTCATTGCATCCAACAGTAGTAGCTTTCCCTATTCGGTTGATACCGGAGAAGTGTTCAATCAAGAAATGATACTTGAAATCAGAAATGAAACCAAGGCTGAAATGGAAAAACTGGCTGGAAAGCTGATTGAACAACTCATCAAAGACAGTATTTCAAATGTTATTGTCGTTCATACACTTACTGGTGGAATGCCCGAAGATGAGATATTGAATATTTCAGATACTTATGCCCCTGACCTCATCGTGATGGGAACACGTGGAAAAGGAGGTAAAGAATTGCTAACGGGCAAAATTTCATCCAAAGTGGTTAAAAATGCCAAATGCCGAATTTTGACCATTCCAAGAAATGCGACCTATCGTCCGGTTGAAAACCTGATGTATGCTACCGATTTTAATGATGAAGATACCCACGACCTCGACAAGCTTTTTGGGCTATTAAAAACCTACAATCCTGTCATTCACTGTGTCCATGTAAATGTTGATGGAGACCAACTGGCTGATGCAGCAAAAATGCCAGCCCTTAAGGAACATTTTTCTGAAAAAATGGCAAGTGGCAGGTTGGTGTTTAAAGTAATCGATAACCAAAATTTTGTTGAAGCTATTAATCAATACGTTACCGATCATAAAATTGATATAATATCGGTAGTTCATCATCGGAAGGGATTCCTAAAGCGACTTGTAAGCAAAAGCCACACCCAGGAATTGCTTGTCCACTCTGACGTGCCACTGTATATTTTCCCGGGAGAAGGGAATTAGAGGGAGAGAGGCATTTGCATTTCACTTATAAAATTTTTATTTTTTTGTATTTCTTTAGAATTGCATACCTAATAGTTTTTTCTTGGTTCTGGCATAAATATTGGTAAGAATGTGTGAAATAAAAATACTTTTATACGCCCACAAATAAACATTCAAGCTATGAAAAGAAAAACTACAATTCTCTCAATTTTTTCAATTGCGTTTATACTCCAAATTCAAATCGTCTTTAGTCAAAACAATTCAATTTTTACTGACATCAATGCAACTCTAAAGCATAATGATTTTAATCATATTGATGAAATAAATCAATTGCAGGATATCAATAGTGCCTTCCCTGCCTATGATCAATTGGAAAATTATAGACCAACTAAAAATGACCAGTTTTTTGAGAGATTGAAGAATGGTGATGAGTCCTATTATTATTTTGACAGTGCAATTTTATACAATGATGAAGGCGAACGCTGGAAAGAATCAAGCAGACGTAACCCTGAAGGGAAAACGACATTAAGAGAGGGCTTGATATGGAATGAAAATAATTATGAATGGGCCAGAAGATGGCAACAAGCTTACACCTATTTTGAATATGGGGAATTGCAGGCCAAAATATATCAAACCTGGGATACAGTGCAAGATGCATGGAGAAATGAATCCAACACAAAATATGAATATGGTGACTCCGGTGAATGGCAAACCCGGAAAATTCAATATTGGAGTGATCAGGATTCTGTATGGAAAAACAACACTTTTAACACACTTAACTATACTGAATCTGGGGACTTGCTTTCCAATTTAACTCAAGGTTGGAGTCAGTCGGCCAATGATTGGATTAATAATTCCATCACTATTGTTGAATACGACTCAGTAGGAAACTGGCTTTCTTGGACTCACCGAATATGGGATATAGAAAACAACATCTGGGAGGATGACGATATTAGAAGCTATACTTACAATGAACTAGGTGAGAATGTATTTTTTATGAAAAGAACCTGGAACAAGGAAACACTTGAATGGGAGAATGACCATAATTCTACTTACACATACGACGAGAATGGAAACCAAATTATTAGTGTGTCCCAGGATGGAAACGATACAACCAACATTTGGGTGAATGTTCGAAAAATCACTAGGGAATATGATGATAATGGCAATGAAACCCATAGTTTACAGTATAGTTGGGATACACTTAACAATGAATGGAATTTAAATTTTCAGCATAGCATAACATGGGATAATTCGGGAAACATGCTGACAAATCTTACACAAACCTATGATTCAAACACCAATATATGGATGAATTCCAGATTTTACGATTGCACATACGATGATTCAGGCAATATACTTTCTGCCCTTACACAGATAGGCCTGGGAGAAAATGATTGGATAAATAGCTCAAAAAAAGAATTTCAATATGATTATGAGAAAAGAGAAATTAATACGATGCAATTCGTATGGGAAGATACTTGGGTACAAACAAATGGTAGCTTTTCAATAGTATTGTTCGGGCAATATATTTACGGAAAATCTGATTTTTACAAAACGGACGTGTTCTATAGTTCTTATACTTCGGGGCTCAACGAATATGTTTCTGAAAATGAAAATGTATTCCACATCTTCCCAAATCCGGCAAAAGGAAAGGTAAATTTCGTTATTAAATCCACAAGCTTGGATTCCGGTTCCCTGATAATTTACAATCAACAGGGTAGCTTGCAAATTGAATCACAAATCACCAATCTTTTTCCAGGTGAAAACAGCTTGAGCGTGGATGTGTCCACGCTTCAATCTGGTATTTACATTGTGAAATTCCAGGATAAATATTCGACTCAAGTCCAAAAGCTAGTCATTTCCAGGTGAACTGATCAGCCTCTTATTATAATGCATAATCATTTCTCTCCTTCTTTGCACAAAGTCGTATCTTTGCCGGCCTAATCCAATAAAACTGATTGCAGGAATAGATGAAACTTTCGGTAATAATTGTCAACTACAACGTAATCCACTTCCTTGAGCAATGCCTACATTCTGTAAGAAAAGCCTCAGCAGGACTGGCATGTGAGGTTTTCGTGGTGGATAACAATTCGGTGGACGGATCAGTAAAAATGGTCGAAGAGAAATTCCCTGAGGTTAAATTAATTGCCAACCATGATAATGTAGGATTCTCAAGGGCCAACAATCAGGCAATCCGCATTTCAAAAGGTGAATATGTGCTTTTATTAAATCCCGATACCATTGTAGAAGATGACACCTTTACCAAAGTTGTCGATTTTATGGACGAGCATAAAGATGCCGGTGGTTTAGGAGTGAAAATGGTGGATGGCAAGGGAAAGTTCCTGCCTGAATCTAAACGCGGACTACCAACACCAACGGTGGCTTTCTATAAAATTTTTGGCTTTTCGAAACTCTTTCCAAAATCAAAAACTTTTGGACAATATCACCTAAGTTTCCTTGATAAAGACCAGACCCATGAAGTGGATATTTTGTCGGGTGCATTTATGTTGATGCGTAAATCGGTACTTGATAAAACCGGCTTGCTGGATGAATCCTATTTTATGTATGGCGAAGACATCGACCTTTCATACAGGATCATTAAAGCAGGTTACAAAAACTATTATTTTCCTGAAACCCGCATCATACATTATAAGGGCGAAAGCACCAAAAAGAGCAGTGTGAATTATGTGGTGGTTTTTTACCAGGCAATGGTTATTTTTGCGAAGACTCATTTTTCGCAAAAAAATGCACGCCTGTTTTCTATATTAATTAACCTGGCCATATATTTCAGGGCATTCCTGGCCATTTTCAACCGCTTCACAAAAAAAGCTTTTCTCCCAATTACTGATGCGGTCATTATTTATGCGGGAATGTTTTTCATCAAATATTATTGGGCACAATCGGTTATTTTCCCTGATGGCGGCGATTACCCACCTATTTACACCTATGCCATTGTTCCGCTCTACATCGTCATTTGGCTCACTTCGGTTTACCTATCGGGCGGATACGATAAACCCATCAGCCTTTTCAGGATTTTCAAAGGACTGTTTAGTGGTACAGTATTCATACTTGTGGTTTATAGTTTGCTTGATGAAACGCTGCGTTTTTCGAGGGCACTAACTTTACTTGGTGCTTTGTGGGGATATATTTCGATGACCGGGACCAGGCTCACGTTAAACCTTTTAGGTTTTAAAGGTTTTGAAATCGGTGAAAACGAAAATAAACGTTACCTCGTAATTGGAGAAAAAGATGAAGCCCAGCGCGTAGCAAGCCTTCTATCTACCATCGAATCGCAACCATCGTTCATTGGGCTTGTAAGTCATAACAGCAACGAGAATATCTCAAAAGATTTTATTGGTACCTTCGATCAAATTAAGGACATCATTACTATTTATAAGATCAATGAATTGATTTTCTGCGCCAAGAGCATTCCCGCACGCTTGATTATCGATAAAATGTCGGATGTTCAGGACCCGGGTATC
Organism: uncultured Lentimicrobiaceae bacterium; assembly: GCA_964490385.1. Classification (GTDB taxonomy): domain Bacteria; phylum Bacteroidota; class Bacteroidia; order Bacteroidales; family 4484-276; genus 4484-276. The sequence continues at coordinate 8,978 of CAZBDF010000070.1, forward strand.
GAGTTTAAAATTGCTCCGCCCGAAAGTATGTCACTTATTGGCAGCAACTCGATTAATACAGCAGGCGACTTATACACCCTCGAACTGAATTCCATCAATAAAACCATCAATCGCCGCAACAAACGTTCACTTGATTTTATCTCAAGCATAGTTTTATTACTCAGTTTACCAATATCTATTTTTCTTGTTAGGAAACGATTTGGCTACCTGCGAAACATTTTCCGGGTAATGCTTGCAAAAAAAACCTGGGTAGGTTATTGCTATACCCAAAGTCATGATAACGAAAAATTACCAAAACTAAAACCCGGGGTATTGAACCCTGCCGTTGCCCTTACCTCTAAACACCTTGACGAACCTACCCTTGAGCGGCTAAACCTGCTCTATGCCAGGGACTATAAAATAAAGAATGATCTCAACATCCTGTTAAAAGGGTTCAGTCATATTGGTGATCATTGAATTTAAAATTACTTAACATTCACCTCCCCTTCAAATTAGTACTTTTGCAGCCCGAAATAAAACGGTGAACATTTAGATAAAGCACTTGTTTGAGGGAGTAAAATCGAAATATTGAATTTAAGAAAAATATATAATGGCAAAATTCGAAGTTATTATGCCCAAATTGGGCGAAAGTATTATCGAGGCAACTATCACTAAATGGCTCAAAGGTGTAGGCGATTCGGTTGAAGAAGATGATGCGATTGTAGAAATAGCTACTGATAAAGTGGATTCGGAGATACCTTCGCCTGTTGAAGGTAAAATTATAGAAAGCCTTTACAACGAAGGCGATGTTGTTCCTGTAGGCAAACCTATCGCTGTCATCGAAATTGAAGGTGATGATGATGATGTTTCAGGTGAAACTGAGGAAAAGGAGACCCCGGCTAAAACTGACGCACCCGCCCTTGCTGTTGATAAACAGACTGAAGAAGTAATTGAAGGCGATTTCTCCTCATCAAGCAGATTTTATTCTCCACTGGTTAAAAGCATTGCTAAAAAAGAAAACATTTCACTGGCTGAGTTAGAACAAATTCCCGGTAGTGGAAAAGATAATCGTGTGAACAAGCAAGATATCCTGAACTATTTAGAAACACGAGGCCAACAACCAATACAGAAACCTTCACCAATTGCAGCGCAACAGCCAGTAAAAATGCAAGTGCCAAAAGTAATCAGCGAAAGTGGCGATGAAATTATCGAGATGGACCGTATGCGCAAGCTTATTGCTGATCATATGGTGATGTCGATGCAGGTTTCACCACATGTTACTTCCTTTATCGAGGTAGATGTTACCAACATTGTAAACTGGCGCAATAAGGTGAAGGATCAATTTATGAAACGTGAAAACCAGAAGATCACCTTCACCCCTATTTTCATTGAAGCTGCAGCTAAAACCTTGCGCAATTTTCCTACGATGAATGCCTCAGTTGATGGAGCCAAAATTATCCTGCGCAAGAATATAAATGTTGGAATGGCAACAGCTTTGCCAAATGGAAACCTGATAGTTCCCGTCATTAAAAATGCCGATGAGTTAAATCTTGTTGGCACTGCAAAACGTGTGAACGACCTGGCCGGCCGGGCAAGAAACAACAAACTTAATCCCGACGAAATCCAGGGAGGGACTTTTACAGTGACCAATTTTGGCAGCTTCGATAGCCTCACGGGTACACCCATTATCAACCAGCCGCAAGTAGCCATCCTGGGTTTGGGTGCAATTAAAAAACGCCCTGTAGTGCTCGAAACAGCACAAGGAGATGTAATTGCCATCCGCCAGATAATGATGTTATCGTTGGCATATGACCACCGTATTGTGGATGGTGCCCTGGGGGGCATGTACCTCAAACAATTGCGTGATACACTTGAGAGTTTTGATGTGAATCAAGTTGTTTAGGGATTGGAAAAATGGAAGAATGGGAAAATGGAAAGGTGGAACATCAATCGAGGATTTAAAGATTTACGGGTATGGCAGGATAAAATTATTGCAACTAATCAGTCTTTTAAAAAGCCTAATCAAATTGTTCATCCCCTACAGGGAATCTCAGCTCGCAATCCCAATTGGGTTTGCTACAATACTCAATCGCCTACGGCGAACCCACTTCTCGCAGCGAGGCTAGTTCCACGTAGTGGATTCAGTATTGTAGATTAAAATTGGCACAACAACTCACTATTCCCCGTAGGGGATCAACTGATTTTTACATTTTATTTAGCTGTTAAAATTGTCGAAATGCATTTTCCTAACTTTCCAATTCTTCAACTTTTGAAATAGAGCTTATCTTTGCACTTAATGGTTTTTTATTAAATAAAATTTGTAATCAAGCAAAACAATTCCAAAAAAATGGAACTTAAACTCACGAAACCCCTTGCAGTATTTGATCTTGAAACTACCGGCGTTAAGGTAGGCAGCGACAGGATTGTAGAAATCAGCATCGTTAAAGTTATGCCTGATGGAAGTCAGTTAACCTATACCAAACGCGTTAACCCAACCATTCCAATCCCACCTGAGTCAACCGTGTTTCATGGCATTACTGATGAAGACATTAAAGACGCCCCTACCTTTGCAGATCTCGCAAACGAACTCAATCAATTCATCGGAAACAGCGACCTTGCAGGTTACAACTCAAATAAATTTGATATTCCTTTGCTGGTTGAAGAATTCCTTCGGGTAGATTTTGATTTCGACCTTAAGGGCAGACGATTTATTGATGTTCAAAATATTTTCCATAAAATGGAGCCAAGGACGCTTCATGCTGCCTACGGATTTTATTGTAACAAAGATTTAGTAAACAACCATTCGGCGGAAGCCGACACCCTGGCAACATTAGAGGTTTTAAAAGCCCAACTTGATCGCTATGATGGCGTAGAGCATAAAGACAAAAGTGGTAAAATCAGTGTGCCAGTGGTGAACGATATGGAATCCCTGAGTATATTCTCAGAACAATTTAGGAATGCTGATTTGGTTGGGCACATTGTTTTTAATGATAAAGATCAAGAAGTATTCAATTTTGGTAAAAACAAGGGCAAAAGTGTTGAAGCTATTTTTGAAAAAGAACCCTCCTACTACGACTGGATGATGAAATCTGACTTCCCCCGATCTACCAAAAAAGTGATCACAGCGATTAAGCTGCGTGGCTTTAACATGGGTGCTGTTAAAAACAAATAAGCCATTTTTTGTTGTAACATTCCATGGTTAATGAGCGTATAATTACAAGAACAACCTACTTTGTATCGGAATGAATAAGTTAATTATCCTGATCATATTTTTATCATCTCTCAACTTCGCAGTTGCGCAAAGTACTGTGGGTGAAAACCTGAAAATTGCTGCGGAGCTTTTGGAACAGAAAGAGTACGAATCTTCTCTGCTATTCTGCAACAAAGCCCTCGATATTGATCCAAATTTACCCAACGCCTATTTTTTCAGGGGACTGAATAATCATGGGCTCGAAAATTACCAGGATGCGATTATTGACTTTACCGTAACAGTAAAATTACAACCTGATTTCATTGACGGATATTACCAACGGGCAAAATCAAAACAAGCCAACAATGATTTTTTAGGGGCAGCCAAAGATTTTAATATGGCCAGGGAGTTAAGCCCTTCTCAGACGACACTGTTTCTTGTAAAAGGGGTATTATCATCACTTTTTGGAGGTTCGGACAAGAAGAAAAAGAAAGGGAAGTAGGCAGTTCAGCGTTTTGCGTTTCGCGTTCTGTGTTTGTAGTCTGTTTCTTAATCTTCTGACATTTCCAGGCCCTTCAAACACTGGAAATTCACTTTGCTGCCCTCCTCTTTATTGCCCTCCTAAAGTCTCTCATCATTCCATTCAATCCCCACATAGGCGGAATTTCGCTTCGCTCAACATTCAATCATTTAACAATATAGCAATTAACAATTCAAAGATTCAAAGATTCAATCATTCAGTCATTCACGCATTTTCTCATTCAATCATTCTCTCATTCACGCATTCACGCATTCAATCATTCTCTCATTCACGCATTCACGCATTCAATCATTCTCTCATTTTTGCATTCTTGCATTACTCCATTTTATCCTACATTTGTACAAACTTTCAAAAAAACCAATAAAATGAAGATTATTTGTATCGGAAGAAATTATGTGGCCCACGCTAAAGAGTTGAATAACCCCCTACCCTCAGCACCTGTATTTTTCATGAAACCGGATACAGCGCTTATCATCCGCAACAGGCCATTTTTTTATCCCGAATTCTCCAGCGACATCCATTATGAAGTAGAACTCGTTTTTAAGATCAACAAAAACGGGCGGCACATTGAGGAAAAATTTGCCCATTCATATTATAATGAAGTAGGGATTGGCATCGATTTTACAGCACGTGATATCCAATCAAAGTGTAAGGAAAAAGGCCTGCCCTGGGAACCAGCCAAAGCCTTTGATGGTTCAGCCCCGTGCAGTAAATTTCTGCATTTAGAAAAATACCCTGACCAATCAAACATCCAATTCCATCTCTTGAAAAACGGAGAAAAAGTGCAGGATGGAAATTCCAGTCTAATGATTTTTAGTATTGACAAAATCATTTCATATGTTTCAAAATTCATTACCCTGAAAATGGGTGACCTGATTTACACTGGAACTCCCGCAGGAGTTGGCCCTGTTACAATTGGTGACAAACTGGAAGCTTTCATCGAGGGAGAAAAAATGCTTAAGTGTGAAATTAAATAACTCAGAAATTATTTTTTATAGGTGATTTTCTGAAAAATTATTTACTTTTGCAGCCCTTTTTAAACGAAAGGCAGTTCTTATAATACGGTTTCGTAGCACAATGCCGAAAAATAGGAAATTTATAATTTCCGTAATTTTTCGAGCATCCTCGAAAATCATGCAAAATCACAGATTTTTTGATTTTCGGGATTGCCCCGCACGTGCGGGATGACTACGGATCAAAATAGTAACATGGCTCCGTAGCTCAATTGGATAGAGCATCTGACTACGGATCAGAAGGTTTGGGGTTCGAGTCCCTTCGGAGTCACTTAAATATCAGCTACTTACATTCATTTGTGAGTAGCTTTTTTGTTTTATCAACATACATAT
>CAZBDF010000071.1:0-13804 GCA_964490385.1 uncultured Lentimicrobiaceae bacterium
TCGAAATATTAAAAAGTGGGACGAAGAAGTGAAATACAGATTAAACACCCCACCTAACAGGTTTTCAAAACCTGTTAGGTTTCTCTGATTTTTTGTTGTCCGGGTTATTAATGTTATACCAATTTAACATCATCAGGGTCCTTCCAGGTAAGGGGGTGTACGACAAATTGCATTTAAGTATGTTTTGGCTCCAGAGGAGCCGGATATTGGTGGAAGATATTGTCCTTATAGAAAAGGGCGCCACGTAGTGGTGCGATATATTTTTGAAACCAGTAATTAGTAGTTTGTGTAGCATATTATCCAAAGCACTTTTCTGGAGAAAACCGGGACGAAGAAGTAAAATACTTTATGGTTAAAATATGGTTTTACTTATCCATGCCCTTTCTATAGAATGGGGCACAAACAAAAAAGCCTCCATGGATCAATGTCCAGGAGGCGATATATTATGTATTAAGAAAATTTCTATTTACTCTGCAAGAGGTTTCTTGTGATTGTCGTACCACTTCTTGGCACCATATCCTGCACCCAAAAGAGCGAGAATTAATGCTCCGCCACCAATGGCTGCCCCACCACCGGGAACGTTACCTGTTTGTCCGTGATCTGGCGGGGGTGGGGGCGGGTCCTGGGCAAGTACTGATGAAACAAATAAAAAGTTCAACATCATGAATGTGATGGCAACGAGAAAGTATTTTGTAAGTTTTTTCATGGACTTTAATTTTTTGAACTGACAAAACTAATAAATAAAAATATTCAATGCAATATTTTTTTTCATTTATTAACACTATTTGTCATTAAGGCCTATTTGGTGGTGTACAGCTATCAGGTCTTAAAGCATTAGAATGTAGCTACATGTAGGTGCTTATTGGTTGATTCCGCGTATAGATATTAACAAAATATTTTTTCAATTATGATAAAGAAACCCCCGGATAATTAACATCCCCGGGGGTTTCTTATCAAATAATAGAAGAAAGGTTGAGCGCGAACTTATTCAGCCTTTTCTGTTTTGCTTTTGTTGTACAATTTTGTAGCACCATAGCCGGCACCCAAGAGTGCTAGTATTAATGCCCCGCCACCAATTGGCGCTCCACCGCCGGGAACGTTGCCGGTTTGTCCGTGATCTGGTGGGGGTGGGGGTGGGTCCTGGCTAACTGCAGTGGCCACGAAAACAAAATTCAACATTACAAATGTAATGGCAGTGATTAGGATTTTTATATGCTTTTTCATATCGTCAATTTTTTAATTGTTACAAGTTGCAGGTTACAAGTTGCAGGTTGCAGGTTGCAGGTTACAAGTTGCAACCTGCAACTTTTTATTTAGTTAATAAACACCTTTTTGGCAACCGCATTTCCATCAGCCACAACCCTTACCACGTACCAGCCGGTTTGTGCATTTACATCGAAGGAAGTCAATCCATCAACAGTTAGCTGCTTGCTTGCTACAATTTGCCCCAGGTTGTTATACACATTCACAGTGGCATCCTGTGCCTTGTTGCTGTTGAGATAAATGGTTGAGCCGGCGGAGTAGATGTTCATCCAATCGCTGCTTGCAGGATCATTGATGCTGCTGGCTCCATTTACATGCAGTTTAAAGCGCAAGGGATCGTCACTAGTGAAGGCATCATAAGTAAATGTGTCGCCATCAGAAAGTGTGGTAAATGTATTTTCAAGTTGATCTTCAAGAATTACGTCTTTTACACCCAGTGTGTTCGAGAAATCCTCGAGGGAGAAAGTGATGGTTCCGTCCTGAAGTACACTAAACTTAACCGGAATAACTGCCGATTCGCCGGTAATACTAAAGCTGTTGGTAGAAACTTCAATATCATCAGATGTTAACATCGACAGGCGTGGAAGGTCGGTGATAGGTGGCAAATAACGTGAATCTGTTTGCCATTCGAAGTTAGTAGTGGATGTTTCATTTACAGCAAGCCAAACATGAACCATTCTTTCGGGGCTTGACGCAATCAATTTCATCCTGTTGATTTCGCCGCCTGCCTTTTTAGCACTACTATGAGTTTGGTCAGTTCTATCGATAGCAACGGTAGCAGGATCAGAATTGGCATAAACAATAAAACCCTGGCAAATATCAATATCGTCGCCAGAAGCAACATCATCGTAAGAACCATCAGTAATATCAATTGTTTTCATTGAACCGGCGTTGCTAAACACCATACCGTCAAATTCAATTTTTGATGGATAAGGATTGCCCACAAAATTCCAGTTGTGGGAGTTTGTGGCGTAAAACACCAGGTTAAAAGTATAAGTTAAGTTGCTGTTTAGTGTTGTTGCTACAATGTTTTTAATACCGTCGTTGCTTGGATTATAAGCAGCAAGGTAACCCTGTCCTACATCGAAGAAATCGAACCAGGTGGATGGGTTGGTTATATCCAGGTAATTGCGCCAGATATCGGTGGCAGGGTCATAAACGTAAAAATCATCTTCCCCTGATACAGGAGCCCAATCCGAATCAAGAAGTGCAGCACCATTTAATGGAGATGCAACAATGTTGTAGCCATCATCTGCCCCGGTATAGCCCACCATGTTTTTTTGAACGGTAGCAGAACCCTCTAATGTAAGGAATGCTCCACCAACGAGGGTAGCACCGTTGCCCATCCGTAAATCTTCGATGGTAGCATTGGCTGTGAGGGTTGGGTAATTTGTCATGCCGGAAGGAATATGTGCACTGATACCCGATCCTGTTAAGCCATTGTCCCAGTTTTCGGCAGTTGTCCAAACATTGCTTTTTGCAGCATTGCCGTTCCAGGCTGATGCCGGGTGCATTGCCGGGGTCATTCTTGCCGCATCACAATCAGGAACAATAGTCCACTCTGCTGCTGTCCAGGTAGTATTTGGTGCAGTGACAGTATTTTTTCTTACCGCTTTTGAGTCTTCATAATTCCAAGCTACATCTGAGCCACCAACTTCTCCATAAATATCTATGACATCCGACCCATCGAATAGTTCATAGGTATCATCACCATTTCCTGAAATAAACCCATTTATCATATCTGGAACAAGCCCATATGATGTATTGAAGACCGCATTATAGGCAACAACAAATGTTTCACCAGAATTTATAGTTCCACTTAAATCAACATCTGAACTAGTAATACTTGTGCCAGCATATCTTCTAATTTGCCAACCGGTTAAATCAATAGAACTGGCAGAAGCATTATAAAGCTCAATAAACCTTGCTTGATAGGTATCTTTTGGATCAGCAACTTCCGAAATAAGGAGGGCAGGGCCGGAATATGCTTCTGTTTCTGCATCAGCCTGTTGCTCTGAGCCTACACCTAGTTTGTAATTTACAGTTGTCCCGGAGCCATTGTAGGAATAAATTTGAAAATAATAAGGGGTCGAAGGATTAAGTCCTGTGAACTGAAACATTGCAGTTGCGGCATCAATGTTTTGCACCAATGTGCTATTGATTTCAGCAGTTCCATCTACCGGATCAGAAATATCACCATAACTTACAGTACTTCCCTTTATCAGATAGTGTTCAGGTGCCAGGACAGGCTCAGTCCAACTAACAGTTATTTCACTGCTTGAGTTGGCGGTGGCCCCAAGCCCAGTTGGGTGGCTGGATGGTTCATCGGCAAAGGTTGTTGCATTTTCCTCTACACCTGAAGAGTAATTTGTACTGCCATCCACCGACCAAATTTTGTAATAGTACGGGGTATTTGAAGTGAGTGAAGTATGGCTAAAGGCACCATCATCATCAGTACCCAAAGAAGTACCTCCCCCGGGAATAGATGCGCTGGCGGCATAACTTGTTCCATCAACGGGATCACCAAAAGTACCGTCCGAACTCCAGGCGATCAACACATCGTTACCATCTCCGTTTTCTGTCCAGGTAAGGTCAATTTGTGAGGTGCTTGATGCCGACGCAGCAAAAGCTGTTGGGTTGTCGGGGGCGGTACCGCCACAATCCATGGTGTGGGAACCTAAAGTAGCCGGGTCACCTCCGGTATATGCTGTAAATGTCCAGTCAGACGCACTATATGTTGTTGTTGGGTCAGTAATATCTGAATTTCTGATTACAGTTTTGTCATTATAATAATAAGCATCACTTCCGATTGTTCCAAAGACATCAATATTGGTGGAGTTTTTTCTTAGCGCAATTACATCATTTCCATTTGGGTTAAATGAATGGGTTTCTTGGTCGGGAGTCCCCGTCCATGCGCTTGCATCGTCATAAGCTAGCACCCACACATCTTGATCTGCAATGGAAGAAGCATCGGTTAAATCAACAACACTAAAAGTGGTGTTTCCATTAGAATAAATAGCAATGTCATAATCTGCAAGACTTACGCTTGCACCTGTAAAGTTTGCAATCTCAAGATATTTTTCATTACCATTTTCATTAACTTCCGAAATAATCAAATCGCTGGCACATCCACCACCACCAGCACTGGTAACACTTCCGCTGCAAGTAACTGTTTTAGGTGTTGCCCCTGTAGAGCTTGCTGTAATATCTTCATCAGTATAGGCCCCTCCTGCAGCTAAACTCTCTTTTAAGCGGACATAAATTGTTTGTGCTGTAACCGTTCCTAATGAGGGTGAAAATTCAATGGGGTTGGTAGCACTAAACGAACCACCTGTTCCGGTAGAAATTTCGTAATCAGTTGGCGGTACAATTGAAATATCATTTGTAAGATCAGCACCGCTTACTGTGAATGATTGCTCTGATGAAGGGGCGCTGCCTTCAACATAGGTAAAGCCTGAGAGTGATGTTTCAGAGAGTGAAATGGTTGGGGAGCCTCCGCTACTTGCATCCACAGATCCTGATAAGATTATACCAATGTTTGCAAGACTTAAAGTTGTTCCAAGGTCATCTTCGATATCGAAGGTTCCAGAAGCTGAACCTGCATTATATCCATACAACCGAAAGGATATAGTTCCTCCATCTGCCGAGACAAGGCTTAATGAACTAATTGTATTTTCCTCTCCACTTGAACTCACTGAAGCATCAGTAAAAATATCAGTTGCATAATTATCAATGCTAGTCCGAATTGAAACCTGACTTGGGCCAGTATTGCTTCTATCGTAGTCTATTTCAATACTTGTAACAGTAACTGTGTATCCTCCATCTGCCGCTATTGACCATTGTATATAATCATCGTCATCAATAGCATCAGTTATAGTGCCTTGACTCCAACCAGTACTATTGAATGACGAGGTTCCTGTGCCACTTACACCACTTCCGAAAGATAAAGCAGTTGCTGTTGCGTTTGTAATGGCGGTTGCGCTGGGTGATATCTCTCCAGAGTATGCTGCAATTTGCCCCCACCCCTGCCCGGCAGTTAAAACCAGTATCAAAGCTGTTGCGGTTAAAAAGCGTAATAAATTTTTCATAGTAGTTAAATTTTGTGTTAGTAATTTTTAATTTTTAAAAGTTCGTGTTTATGAGATTTATTTTGTTGTTACTTTTTCAATGCTCCGCTACAAATTTACAATTACTTTTAGATTTAAATGTCAATATTGCTTTAGTCAGTCAGGGTCTGGCTTCAAGTCAAGCCCTGACTTTAAAAACCCTATTTCCCCTATGCCCTGTTTTGCATCCAGGGCCGCCATCCCCTCTCTCTGCCATCCTAAACGAAGTGAAGGTTGGGTGACCGGGGTTTGCATCCCTTCTACAAAAATCACATATCTAAAATCTTATATCAATTTTACTCAACCCTATTTCCCCTATACACCCTATACCCTTTTTTTCCTCTACTTCGCTTCAATAGCCACCTGCTGCACTGTCCCATCGGTCTTATAGGCGATGGACGTACCGCTTCCGGTGAAGCCAAAAATTTTAAAATAGTAGGTTATGCTGGGGGAGAGCCCGGCAAATATACAAGTTTCTATCCCAAAAGCAATATTTTGGTTGTAAAAACCATCGGCTACTACTGTACCATCCGTAGGTGTTGCAATAGCAGCAAAGCTGGTTTCGCTCATAACTACCAGGTAGCCATCGGGTAAATTGGTGCCGGTGGCATCAATCCAGTTTAGCGTGATCGTGTTTGCTGAGAAATTGCTTGCATGGTTGGTGGGCTCGGGGGCCATGTCCCCCCAAACCAATGCCACGTATTCAGGGTGGTCGATATAAGGGTTGCGGTTGTTTTGGATGGCGTACACGGCATTGTTCCTGTCGGTTTCTTTTGTGCTTACAGGGTCGTTGGTGTGCCATTCCATAATCATATCCAGAAACCATTCTTCGTAAGCAGGGTAGGAAGTGCCGTCCAAAACTGCATCTCCGCTGGACTGGTTGGTTTCCCAGCCGGCAATTACATCGGCATAGCGGGTGGCCATGTAAAAGTAATTGCGTGCAAAGTCGCCTTTGTATTCGTCAACTGGTTCAAAAATAGTTCCTGTGTATCCGGGGTAGTTGCACGGTCCAACTTTACTTCCGTTGCCGGTAGTTATATCGGGATTGACGGATGAGGTTTCACCAAAAGGGTAATTACTTCTCCAGCTATTCACTTTTCCATCGGTGGGGACCAGGTGAAAAAGATCTGTGTTCATGGGAGATACATCGTTGAACCAGCTTTTTGGAAAAGAGTGCTCGCGGTTGTAGCAATCGCATTCGTTGCTATATGTTACACATTGATCAGATACAAAAGTAAATTCACAGTCAGAGTACATATCCCAAACTTCATTTGATCCGTTGACATCGGTAGTTTGAAATGCTGTCCATAAATAAGTGTAGGTTTTTACGGTGTGGTCATCGATGATATCGTGCAAGGCTGTTTGTAATGCCTGGCCGTTCAGGCCTGCCGCATTATTGTAATATCCTGAAGGAATTTGCCCATAAGACAAAAAGGACCCGCAAAGCAGGCTGAAAGAAAAAGTAGCCCAAAGAAAAGATTTTCTCATAATATTGATTTATCAGGCAACAAAATTATAAAATAAAGGCAAATAAGTGTTTTTGTTTCTTGTTAAAATTTTTTATTTGGGAAAAGCCCATTAGAAACAATGAGTCTTTAATCTCCGGGCTAAAGCCCGGAGTTAGTCAAATTTTAGATTATTTTCACACAGCCTGTCTATGCCGGGGATTGATTTGAAAATATGAATAACTCCCGCCTTTTCGCTGTTACTGCCAAAGGCAGTAACAGCGAAAAGGCGGGAGAGGCAAGTGTCGAATTTATTATTCTCCGGCATAAATACCGGAGCTACAGAAAAGTACCGACATTATAAATGAACACTAACTAGCTGCCACAAAAACCCTTCATCAAAAATGCTGCGTAAATGGGTAGGTTGATAAAATTTCCATCGCGGGTGAAGTTGCGGGGGGAGCACCTGAAAATTAAATCAGGTTTATATTTTTCGCTATAGCTGACCAGACTTTTTTTGTATTTACTCAAACCACTTTTTACTTCCAATGGAAAAACCTTACTCCCGTTTTGAAGAATAAAACCCACCTCAGCTTCGCTTTTCGAAGCCCAGTAATACAAATCATCATTTACTGATGTTAGCAGTTCGGACGCTACAAAATTCTCGATAAAAGCCCCATTGTATTCAGAGAATAGTGCTGTTGGCTTTACAATAATTTCGGAAGTTATTTTAAGCATCGCACCAAGTAGTCCAGTATCGAGCATATACACTTTAAATCTTGAATGATCGGCATAGCCTGAGAGTGGGATTTTTGGTGTGCTTATTTGATGGGCAAGATTAATTAAGCCTGCCTTATTTAACCATTCGATGGTTTGTTCGTATGTGGATGCCCTCGCTCCTTTGCGTACATCACTGTATTTAAATTTTTTTCTTTCACGGGCCAATTGTGCCGGGATAGACCGCCAGACTTCAGAAGTCTTTATGGCCTGGGTATTTGCGGTGTATTTTGAAAAATCATTTTCATAAGCCCGTAATATTTCATCCTGAATATTTCTTACAGATACTATATCCTGGTGATCGAGATAATCTTGCAAAACTTCGGGCATCCCACCAAGAAAAAGATACATTTTTAAATGTGCCATTAATTTTTGGTGAAGGATTTCCGGGAATGAATCCTCCGGATTATTATTATTCAGTTTATCGACTAGCATTTTTTCACCAAATGCCACAAGGTATTCCGAAAAGGACATGGGATGCAAGGTCATAAAGTTAACCTTGCCAACCGGGAAACTGCTTTGCTTGCCAATGCTAACACCTAGTAGCGATCCGCCAGCAATTACATGGTATTCAGGATTTTTCTCGTAAAAATATTTTAAGCTCGTTAATACTTCAGGGGTAGTTTGTATCTCATCGAAAAACAATAAGGTGTTTTCGGCTTGTATAGTCCGGCCATAATAAAGACCTATGCTTTCGACTATTTTGTTTGGATCGAGGGATCCTTGAAATAAGGATGATAATTCAGGATTCTGTTCAAAATTCAGGTAAACGAAGTTTTCATATTCTGATTTACCAAATTCATTGATGAGATAGGTTTTTCCAACCTGCCTTGCTCCTTGCAGCAGAAGTGGTTTTCGTTTTGTATCGTTCTTCCACTCAAGAAGTTTTTTATACGATGCCCTGATCATTTTGTTACAAATTATGCGTTAATGGAATGGGTTTCCCCGTTAAAAGTGTCAATCTTCAAAAGATTATCCCGGTAAAAGTGTAACAAAGGTATAAAAATATCCCGGCAAAAGTGTCATCATTTCAAAAATATCCCGGTAAAAGTGTAAAAAAGCTGAAAAAATATCCTGGTTAAAGTGTAATTTGGGGCAAAGGAATTATTTACTGGAACTTCATGAGACTAAAAGATTGCTGTACAGTCAGGGCTTGACTTTAAGTCAAACCCTGACTTTGCCATAGTCAAGCCTTGAGTCTACAAGGCCTCAATACTCACCTGCTGAACACGGCCATCTGTTTTGTAGTCGATGGAGGGGCCGGTTCCTGTATGGCTAAAGATTTTGAAATAATAGAATATGTTGGGAGAGAGTCCGCCAAACACACATTTTCCTTCGCCAAATGCTACATTTTTGTTGTTAAAATCGTTGGCCACCGAAACGCCATCCTGCGGTGCTGCGATATCATCAAAACCCATATCGCTCATGCGGACAAGGTAGCCGTCGGGTAAAACTGTTCCGGTGGCATCCTGCCAATTAAGGGTGATGGTGTGGGCTGAGAAGTCAGAAGCATGATTGCTGGGTTCAATGGCAGTTTCTTCGGCCCATATTGAAATTGCATATTCGGGATGATCGATAAAAGGATTGCGGTTTTGCTGGTCGAGGCTTGTGTTGTCGGCATTGTAGTAAATCAGGTTGTTGCGGTCGGTTTCGTTTTGATCTACCGGATCAGTAGCATGCCATTGCAACATGGTACTGATCAATCCAAGTTCCCCGTTTGGTGATGAGGGTGATGTGATAAAGTCTTGTATCTCCAGGTCAGGTTCGTCGGTAACATCGCCTTCGTAGCGCGTGCACATGTATAAAATAGCTCTGGCAATATCTCCTTTAATGGCATCACGGGGCTCCCATGAATCAGCATCAGCGAAACAGCCGGTAGCTTCGTAATGAGGTTCTCCGCCATTATCGAAATCTTTGTCGCTGCGGCTGGTGTTCACGCTCTCATCGGCAGGCCTGATGGCGTGAAGATCTGTTCCCGGGCCGTTGGAGGTCCCGAAACCACCATGCGACTGCGGCCAGACGTGTTCACGGTTCCAACCATCCCCACCGGTATTAAAGTCGGTTTTTGGTATGGAAGTGCCTTTGTAAATCAATAAGATGTTCAGCGGGTTGTCAGGATCTTCATCCAGGATTTGTACAGCTTCCTTTACTGCAGCGTAATTGATTTCCTGGTGGTCGTCGATAATGTCGTGTAAAACAGATTTCAACGCACCTCCGCTAAGGCCGTTCGTACCATTGTAGTATCCGCTTGGAATTTGCGCGGACATATTTATCCACGCCACGCAAAGTGCGAGGACCCCTAATAGTTTTTGCATATAAAAATTACCCTAATTTGATCAGGCGGCAAAAGTAGAAAAGTTTTGATAGGGGAAAGTGGGTTTTGAGTTAGGTGTTTCGGGTAGAGTTGTTCCAACGGATTTGTAGAGAAAATATTTAAAACGGAAGTTGCAATAGAAACAGTTCAGAATTTTCTGCCAGATTTTTTATTATGTGTCCTGTGCTTGTGAAAAGCTATTTTATAGTGGAAACTATATTTTGAACAAGCATACCATACGCAGTTTTGGAAAGTTTTGAAACCACTACTTTAATCAGTTTCTTTTCCAAAATAAAGATCTTGTGAAAACGGATATAGCTTTTAATTGGCAGATTAATTGTGAGATCATCTGGAGTAAGTTCCATGGATAATCCATCGTGTTTTTGCATACTTGTAATTTGCACAATCAAAACATCACCAGTAGAATGGACTACATCATTTGAGATGACAACAGCAGGTCTCATTTTGTGCCTAACATTGTCGGTAAATGGAACAGGAATAATTACAACATCGCCTTTACTCAGCTTCATAGGTTTTTAATAACAAGTTATTGGCCCAATCATCAAACACGTTATCTTCATCGCTGCCCCATTCTTTCAAAAGGCTACTTTCCGATAACTTGTAAAATGGTATTTCATGATAATCGTCAACTATTTGAACATGCTGAACACTATTCAAATCTTCCAGGATTTTCTTAATAAATACTGCGGCCTTGGCATTTTTGGGTGTGACGATTACAGCTTGCATAGTTTCTTTTTTTCAAAAGTACTAATATTTTTTTTGAATGTATTTTATGTAGTCGAAACTTTTAGTTTACGGATATTATATTCAAGGTATCTGTTGTCATAGAAAATCATAACCTGAAATCAAACAAAAAGAGTTTACTTCAGCTTATAAACCCGCTTAATCCAATTGGGCAAAACAAGTGCACCAATAATGATGTAGGGATAATAGCTTACCATCCTCCACAACAATGCCAGGGCAGCCACCAAGCCAAATGGAATAAAATCGCCCAGGAAATCGGAAAAGAGGAACTCTGCAATACCGCTACTACCCGGGGTTGGGCTAATAAGCAGGATAACCCACATTACCAGTTGCCTGGCATAAATCAGAAAATGCTGGCCAACAGGTGTTATCGACAGGATAAGAAAATTCACCACCCAAAAACGTGCTGTCCACGAAAAGAATGTGGAAAGATAGGCCCTTGCCCAAAAAATAAATGGCTTCCCCCTCATTTCTTTGGAAGTAGTGATAATATCGTCGCCGGCCTCGGCAGCCTGGGCACGCCATTTTCGAAGGAAGGGAATTTTAAATATCTTAAGTAAAATCCATTTAAAACCTCGCGGTTTAATAAACACCCCGTACGAAATAATCGTTGTAAGCACCAGGATAAAAGCATAACCAATGAAAAACACCCCCTGCAAACCCATTTGTGTATTGATGAACAGGTAGCTGTTTTCGCTGGTAAATAATTGGTGTGCCCCCACAAGAATAAATATTACCGGAACCATGGTGATGTAAAAAAGTTCATCGAGCAGGGCCGATATCATCACAATGGCTGTTGACCGTCCGGCTGTGATGCCTTCTTTGGTGAGAATATACAGGGCTGCCGCAGATCCTCCCACCACACTTGGCGTTACTGCCGAAGAAAACTCCCAGAGCATAATTACATCAAAGGAACGCCGCCACGAAAGCTGTTTGTCGGTGAGCAGGCGTATGCGATACATGTAGGCCACATCGCGGGTAAGCATCAACAGGATAGCAATGAAAATAAACAGTGATGAGTAGTAGGTCCATTGTATATCGTAAAACGGCTTTGGGTCAAAATTACGAAAGACAAGGTATGCAACCACAGCAAGGCCTATCAACACAGGTATGATTACCCGTTTGAATTTAAAAATCTTAAGTACCTTTTTGTGTTGGTCCGTCATGAGGTCGTTGATAAGTAATTACAATTGGGCAGCAAAAGTCCGAAATATTTTTGGTTTACCAATGCTATTACCAGACAACACCATTTATATAGTCTTTGCTAGAAAACGCCAAATACTTCGTTACTCTCGTTTTTGAACCAGTCATTTACAAATAGTAAACTCCTTAAGCTCAAAAACTTCGAAAGCCTTGTCTTTGGCGTCTTCTTTTCAAAGACCTGAAAAAAGTATAGTTTTCTTGCAGGCACTATTTAGAAAGTCTTATTTATGGCGAAAAAAGTAAAAATCCTTAAATGCACTTAATCAATCAATTAGAAATTTGAAATAGATTTACTGCGCCACATAGACATGCTAAAATTTAGCGTAGTGCCATATTGGCGCAATTTATCAACAAATCTGATTTTTTTTGGAGTGGTACAGATTTTGACTAATCCGGAAATATAAAACGAAAATATTTTTTAGAAACCAATAAGAAAGGACTAATATTATGACAATGACGAGACAAAACCCAAATTTAGAATTATCAGATTTATTTGAAAATTTATTCGGCAATAATCCGAGAGAGGAAATCAAACAAAGGAAATATCAATGTGCACCTTCAACCAACATTATCGAGCATAAAGATGGTTTTGAATTGCAGATGGCCGTTCCGGGTTTTCAGAAGAAAGATGTTAAGATCAGCCTCGAGAAAAACGTACTGACCATAACTTCCGAAAAAGAAGCCGAAATACAAGCCGACGATATTAAAGTTACACGCAGGGAATTTGCTTACGGAACATTTAGCCGTTCGTTTACTTTGCCCGACACCATCGACGTTGAGAATATCAATGCTGACTTCAAGAATGGAATTTTGAAAGTAACACTTCCGAAAATGGAAGAAGTTAAAATCAGCAAGGAAATCAAGATTGCGTAATATTTAGGTTAATTATGTGATAAAGCCATCCGATTTGGGTGGCTTTTTCTATTTGTAGTCAGGGCTTGACTTTAAGTCAAACCCTGATTTTACAAATTCAAACCTAGACTTTGAGCGGCAACACAACAAAACCAGTCATCAACTGTTGAGTATAAATAGTGTCCGTCCTTAAAGTCGGTGCTATTCCATAGCTCCGGCATTTATGCCGGAGAATAATAAATTTGATATTACCCCCCTGCTTTTCGCTGACACTGCCGAAGGCAGTGTCAGCGAAAAGCAGGGGTTATTCATATCTCCAATTTGATCCCCGTCATCTCAAAATATCGACCTTATGGACAAGTACTTTAAAAAAAGTGCCTGATTTTTACTTTTTTTGCAAACTAATTTGAAAATGCAATTTTTGATAAATGCGATAAATAGATTTTATGAAAATACTCGATGTAAAGGGCATGCGCTGCCCAATGCCACTAATAGAAACTAAAAAAGCTTTGAAAGGTTTAGGGGAGGATGAAACACTGAAGGTAATCCTCGACAATGAAACTTCCGTTAAAAACGTAGTACACTTTTTAAGTGATAATAAGGTGCCCATAAAACAAAGCGCCGATGGCGGGGTTTTTGAGTTGATTGTAAACCCGGTCGCTGGGATCCCTGATGAAGTGGACGAAACGGCCTATTGTGCCGCGCCCACCAATAGAGGGAATAGTTATGTAATCCTGCTTGCAAAAAACAGGCTGGGTGAAGGTTCCGATGAGTTGGGCGAAGCACTTGCCGGGGCAATGATCAACACACTAAAATCGATGGATACCCTTCCCGAAAAGATCATTGTTATGAACTCCGGGATTGATTTTGTTGTTAATGGTTCGCTGGTGTTGAAGCCACTAAAAGAACTCGAAAAACAAGGTGTTGAAATTATTGTTTGTGGCACCTGCCTCGATTATTTCGGAAAAATGGATGAACTGGCTATTGGCAGGGTTTCAAACATGTTCGATATTCTTGAAAGCATGCTCAAGGCAGATAAAGTGATTAACTTTTAAGCAAGGAAAGGTGGAAAGGTGGAA
>CAZBDF010000072.1:0-13798 GCA_964490385.1 uncultured Lentimicrobiaceae bacterium
ATGCAAATTTACGGAAAAAAACAATGATACAATGATGCAATGATACAATGATGCAATGTGGCAATGATGCAATGTGGCAATGCTAGAATGATAGAATGAATGAATGTGAGAATGATTGAATGTTAGAATAGAATGATAAAATGAACGATGCAATGATAGAATTTTGATGAGATGGAAAAGCCAGCAGCACCAAACGTGCAACTATCTAGTCTGTCCATAAAGTCGGGTGTTTGTTCTAGAAAGTTCAAATTCAAGGCGTGTGAAAAATTCAAACCACAGTCCCGTGCGTACGGGATGAGGATTTGGATTTTGAGCAATAACGCAGAAGTTGGACTTTATAGACGAACACTATCTAAAA
Source organism: uncultured Lentimicrobiaceae bacterium (assembly GCA_964490385.1). GTDB lineage: Bacteria > Bacteroidota > Bacteroidia > Bacteroidales > 4484-276 > 4484-276. The sequence continues at coordinate 359 of CAZBDF010000072.1, forward strand.
CAAATAATTCAAGCCAATATATATGCCACCAGTGCCATCCCGTTTGTCGGCAGCCAGCCCATAATCGAAGGCGATGATGAAATTTTGGTTCATGGCAATGCGCAGGCCCAGCCCATAGGCCATGTGAAAACTTTCGGCACCAAAATCGAAATATTCAGATTCAACAAATTCAGGGTCATCAATTGCTTCTACTTTGTCTTCAATGGAAACGAATTTGGTAACCCTCCCGACATCAGAAAATACATTCAGTCCAAAATAGAAGTTTTGCTTGAACATCCGGGCATACAAAAATTTCCATCTGAATTCAAAATTTCCATAAACCACCCCATCGCCAATCACCCTGCCCCGCGGAATTCCCCTCAGATTACTTCTTCCGCCCAACCCTTCGTTAGTGGCTCCACGAAGCATCGAAGTAAGGATTAATGGTTTTGCATAAAAAGGTACTTCTCCCGATAAGGTTGTTTGGTATCCAAGCCTGTAAACGAATGATAGTTTTTTTCGGATTATAGTAAAATATTGACGGTGCGTAATGCTGAGTTGCGTAAAAGTTTCAACGTCCTGCCCAAGGAAAGAGGGCGCTACAACAAAAATGATTTCCGACCACAATCCGCGCATGGGGTTGGGTTTATTGTCGCGTGAGTCATAAACCACTCCGGCTTTCAGTTCTGTAAACGAGCCACCGTTTGCATGATTTTCAGGAATCAGCCCCCAGGAAACGTATTTGTCGTAAAGCCCCGGTTGCTCTTCTATCGAAGGTAATTTATCACCTTCACTTTTTCCTTTGTTCAACTTGTCGATATTAACCGGACCAGATTGGTAAATATAAAATTCAAAACCTGCAATCCAACGGATTTTCTCTCCACTCAGTGCCCCCTGGAAATCAGTTTTAAACCTGAACATTTTATTTTTATACCTGTAAAATACACGTGATTTGTAAACGTCAGGTGGTTCTGAATCGTCTTCCCATTCGTGGTTATAAACGGCCTCATAACCATTGAATCCAAAAAAGTTGTAAGCCTGGTTGGGGATGTAACTCACATCCAGCGTAAGCTGCACATTAGGAATTAGTTTATCCGAATCGTATGCAAAACGGTACAAACCACTTCCCTTGGTGTAGGCTGATGCTTCAAGGTATAGCGAATGGTTATACTGTGGATAGCGGCTGCCATCGCCATAATGGTAAAGGTTTACAAGGCCGCCGTATTGAAAGCCAAGGTCTGTGTCGTAGCTGACGGCAGGGAGTATTCCAAAATTCCAGCCCGTTTTAACCTTTTCTTTTGGGTTGAGCAGTGTTGAGTCTGTTTGTGCCAGCGAAACTCTTGCGCTAAGAAATAGGATTAGAAGAACCAGATAAAACGATGCTTTCATGATGTATTTACTTAATGACTCATGTCTCCAAATCAAAAACCATTGCGCCCCATTTATCAATCTCTATTGCAATACCCTGATCGATGACCTGCTCCACTGAGACGTCAGGGTGTGAACGGTTCCAAAGCAACTCCTTAATCTTAAGGTTTGCCTTGCGCGAAACTCCCATTTCTCCAAAAGCATGCTCAGGAATCTTTACCTTAATTTTTTGATTGTTGTGTTTATCAAAGTTTACAACAAACAACAAGCGTTGATTTTCGGTGTAGCGAAGGTAGGCATAAACTTTATCACGGTTAAAAAAGTTGTCATCGGTGTTGGCCCACATCAGGTCGTAAAATTTACCTTTTTCAATGGCTTCACTTTGCTTGCACAGGTGTAGCAATTTCTGATAAAATTGCCTGAGTTTTTGCTGATCATCCGAAAGATGTTTTCCATCAAACTTACCATCATTCATCCACTTTTGATGCTCCGGAATATTGGAATAATCATAAATAGTAGTCCTTCCATCATTGCCACTAAAACCTGTAGCACCCACAGCCTGTTCACCCACTTCCTGTCCTGAGTAAATCATCACCGGACCGGTATTCATCGTAGCCGAAACTGTCATTGCCGGAATAGCAGCCAATGGGTCAGCGGTAAATTTTTTGGAAGCAAGCCTTACTTCATCATGGTTCTCGAGGAACCTCAGCATATGTGCATCAATGCCACCAAGCACCTGCCAGCAGTTTGTAATTGAACGTGCTGAAACCTGGCGTGTCAATATATTTTTCAAAGTATCATACAATCCAACCTTATCATAAATAAAATCGAATCCGCCTCTCTTGACATAATTGTGGTATTCGAATGGATTGTAGATTTCGGCGATAAAAATAACTTCAGGAAACTTTTTCTTTACCTGCTTTATAGCCCACTCCCAAAATTCAACCGGAACCATTTCTGCCATATCACACCTAAATCCATCCACATTTTTTCCTGCCCAGTAAAGTAATATATCCAGCATCTTTTTCCAGGTGTCAGGGGTGGGTGTAAAATGACGGCTGTTATTGTCGTAATTAACACCATAATTCAGCTTGATGGTTTCGTACCAGTCGTTTTTACCCAACCATGGCGTGAACTGATCGTTCCCGGTAGCTTTTACAGGATATTCTTTATAAGGGGTTTTTGGTAGTTCTGATGCGATACTATCAAGCCAATCAATGTCCTCGGGCAAGCCAAATTCCTGTCCGGGCAGGTAGTAGAAGTTGTTTTGCGGATCAAAGGATTTTGTATCGTCATCCTTTTCCCCGAAGTTATTTTTTTTGGATTTGTATTGCCTGAAAACATGGTTGGGGACAAAGTCGATGATGGTCTTCAGGCCTGTTTCATGGGTGCGCTTAACGAGTGCCTCAAATTCCTCCATGCGTTTGTCAACATCATCTGCCAGGTCGGGATCGACATCGTAATAATTTTTAATGGCATAGGGCGAACCGGCCCTTCCTTTTACAAGCGTTGGGTGATCATCAGGAATTCCATATTTTTTGTAAGAAGTAAATTTTGCATGCTGAATAACACCTGTGTACCAAACATGTGTGATGCCCAGGTCACGTATAGCCTGCAATGCTTTTGGGGTGAAATCGTTAAATTTGCCTGCACCGTTTTCGTCTAAAGTTCCATTTGGCCGGCAGTCTGTATTTTTATTCCCGAATAGGCGGGGAAGTACCTGATAGATATTAATTTTTTGTGCCATATTTATCTGTTGTATAGTTTGGAAATTTGATTAAGCCATTCGGCTTTTTCGGTGGTGAGTTGATCTTTTGTGAATCGCCATTGCCAGTTTCCTGATGCAATACCGGGTATATTCATCCGGCCTTCGCTGCCCAACTCAAGTAAATCCTGCATGGGGATTATCGCCATTTTAGCTACCGAAGCCCAGGCCAGTCTGATCATTTTTCTAATGATGTGTTCATCGTCACAATCCGTATAATCCAGGATTTTTTCCTTAATCGGATCTTCCAGTGTGTCATACCAGCCCTTGAGTGTATCGTTATCGTGGGTGCCGGTGTAAACGACGAAATTTCGCTCATAGTTGTGCGGAAGATATCCGCTTCCTTCATCAGAATGGAAAGCAAACTGGAGTATTTTCATGCCAGGAAAACCAAACCCATCCCTTAATTCTTCTACTTCGGGTGTAATGATGCCCAGGTCTTCAGCGATAATTGGCAGCTCACCCAATTCGTTTCGGATTGCTTTGAACAGTTCCTGGCCGGGAGCTTTTTCCCATTCACCATTGATGGCTGTTTCGTCGCCAAAAGGCACAGCCCAGTAAGCTTCAAACCCACGGAAATGATCGATCCGTACGATATCGTATAATTCCAGGGTTACTTTTACACGGTTAATCCACCACTTAAAACCGTTGTTTTTCATATAGTCCCAATCGTAAAGTGGGTTTCCCCAAAGCTGACCGGTTTCGCTGAAATAGTCGGGGGGAACACCCGCAACTTTTTGTGGCTGGCGATTTTCGTCGAACTGAAAAACCTTGTGATTCCCCCATACATCGGCGCTGTCGTGGGCAACATAAAGCGGAATGTCGCCTACGATTGAAATGTCCTTTGAGTTTGCAAATTGTTTTATTGCAAACCACTGCTTGTAAAAGTAATACTGGCAAAACTTATAAAAATCAATGACGTCGGCAGAGTTTGTGATGAAGGTTTCGATTGCCTCATCATGCCGGAACATAAATTCCTCCGGCCAGTCCCACCAGGGCTGCCCTTTGAAGTTCTCTTTGAGTGCAACAAACAAAGCATAATCGTTGAGCCAATGACTATTTTTTTCGATAAACTGGTGGAAATCGTCATGCAACTCAGGCTTTGATTTAAACCGCATAAATGCAATTTTGAGCAAATCATGTTTAAAATTGATTACCAAACCATAATCAACTTTGTCTTTCGGAAAGTTATGGGAGTGGGCCAGATCTTCTGATTTCAACAGTCCTTCATCTTTTAAAGTATCAAGATCGATCAATATCGGATTTCCGGCATAAATTGAAAAACACTGGTAGGGAGAATCACCATAGCCGGTATGTCCCATTGGCAATACCTGCCAGAGTTTTTGTCCGGATTTGGCCAGATAACTGATAAAATTGCGGGCTTCTTCACCAAGTGAGCCAATTCCGTAGTTGCCCGGCAATGATGTTGGATGTAGCAGGATGCCGCTGCTTCTTGTAGTTTCCATGTAGTTTTTTTTAGTTTAGATAAACGATCAAATATTAGTTGACGGTTGAAAGAAGTTTGGATAGATCTCCATTTGTTGTAAATTCAAAGATTCAAAAATTCAAGATTCAAAGATTCAAGGATTCAAAGATTCAAGGATTCAAAAATTCAAAATTTAAAGATTCAAAGATTCAAAATTCAATAACTCAAAACCGCAAAGGACTCACTAAAGAATTCATCCTAAATCCATTAGTTTATGTCTTTTTCTGAATGTTCAATTCCAAACTCAGGACTGCTGAAGACCTGGAAGGTTTTATCTCAACAAACAGACGGACTTGAATTTAAAATGATCTATGATTTATAAGGCCAAACCTTCCAGGTCTCGTCAAACTCAAAACGCCAAATGCCGAAAAAACAGAAATCTTTGATTTCATAGTTTTTCGAGTCCCGGATTCACGAATCCGAGGATTCGGAACATCCACGAAAAGTTACGAAAATTGAAAATTTTCTACTTTTCGGGACTCCAAACTCCAAACTCAAAACTTTGTTTCTTTTAGTGGTATATCAAAAGAAAAACAATCGGAATAATAATACCTGCTGCAGTGATCCATGCCCCACGGCGGGTAATTCCGTTTTTACCCCTGATGATAAATAAACCGGTGAAGGCAAGGATAACCAATCCGAGTGCGTAAGCATCCGAAAACCATGTCCACCAAACCACAGGGTTGTAGTGCAGGTAATTGAATTCTTTGAAGATGGGCCGTCGCCTCATTCTTTCGATCGTGCCGTTGCCTGTTTCAACATCAATCAGTGCACTACCACCATTCAAGAATATTTTTAGCGTGTATGGATTTGGATAATAAAAGTTTTTAAAACTGTCTTCCTCCTCGTATTTTTCAAGCAGTTGGATTACCTCTTGCTTGCTGATTTTAGCCGGAAGGGGACTTCCCATGTTTATGGTTTTGTGCGTAACAATATAGTTCGGGTTCCAATCGCCAATGTGGTTGATAGCAATGCCTGATATTCCATAAATAATCGACATGAAAAAGAAAAAGTACCCAAGGTCGCGATGCGTTGCCCGGTTCCATTTTCTCCATTTAATTTTCTTCATTTTCAAATAGTATTTTATAACAAAACAAAAGGCCGGTATGCCCCTGCATCCGACCTTTTACGATCATTCAAAAATTTTTATTTTTTTTCTTCGTACTCAGTTGCAACAATCGAATAGAAAGAAAGGTGATCTTTACCGCTTTCTTTAAGTTGTGCACGCAGGTCGTTAACTTGCTCAAATTCGGCCTCTTTATCATCTTCATGACTTTCATGTCCTTCCTCACCTGAATGAATTTTCAATTCCGATTCCGGGGTGTCGGCCAAAATTTCATTTTCCCAACTGGCAAGGTAGGCTTCATCAACCCTGAGCTCATCTACCACTCCAATAATTGATACATCACTGCCTTCCATTTCAACATCAAAAGCTTCTATTTCATCACCGGTAGTAATTTTAATCCTTTCGTCGGGATCTTCACCAATAATAAACATACGTTTTCCACCATGCGCGCAAACATGCACTGCAGTTCCCTCAATCATTACCTCTTGCCCGACATACTTGTCAGGACTGGTTGAAAATTCTTCGCAAGTAATAACGGCCAGTTCTGTTGACTGGTTTTGATCAGATGTTGCAGTGTTGCAAGCTGCGAAAATAATTGCCAAAGCTGCAAATACAAATAATTTTTTTGTCATAATGCCTCCACTAATTTTAAGTTAAGTTATTTCTCAAGTCTTGAATGCTTTTCAAAAATTAAGCGTGCAAATTTAGTTTTTTTGTATTTACTATGGCTATTCGCGTAGGAATTCTTTTTGATAAATAATCATAAAGTGATTGATTTATTAATCTTTGTACATTGAAATAATGTTTAGTTTTCATTTTCTATTAATTTTGGTCGATAAAAATTTTAAAATATGGAAAATCAGGAATTAGGAATAGGATCAAGGGTTAAGCACCCTGATTTCGGCAATGGTGTAATTATTCAGCTCACCGGCGAAGCCTACGAAATTGTATTTATGGAACATGGGTGGCGCAAAGTTCTAAGGGATTTTGAAGGCCTTGAAGTGATTGAAGCCATGGAGCCCGACCGCGACCTGGTGAGTTACGACCAGGTGGAGAGTATGATGGTTAAGGTGATCCGCAAGTTTTCGGATATTCAGGAAACCGTTGAGCTTGGTGATAAATGGAAAGGTGGTACAATGATTCTGGAGCCGGGTAGGGGTGACCTTGCCTCCAAAGAAATCCCGATTGAAACTTTTTTCCACAAGCTCGTAATGGTCCGCGACAGGATCAGGGTGATGGAGCAAAGGATAAACAGCAGTAAACTGGCTGATGAAGAAAAAGTTAACCTGCAGCAATACATTACCAGGATTTACGGAAGTCTCACCAGTTTTAATGTGCTGTTTCAGTATAACACGGATAGTTTTGTTGGGGAGAGGACAAGGTAGTTGGTGAGTTGTGAATTGTGAATGGTGAATGATGAGTAGTGTCTTGTCCAGAATTGTAAAAGTTCTAAACTCCAAACTTGCTTCGCTGCTTGCAGGCGCCAAATGCCGTCCTTCGGTCGTGCATGCTCGAAGCTTCGCTTCGGCACGCCCAACGCCCAACGCTAAACTCTAAACTCTAAACTCTAAACTCTAAACTCTAGACTCTAACATCTCTCTAATTCCAGAAAACCATCCTCTGTTTACAATTAAATATCTGATAAAAAAAAGGTAGGTGAGGAGTCCCCCTGCCCAAAATCCAAATAAATTATAGCAAAGATCAATGGGGTTGTATCGGCGTCCGGGAATTATTAGCTGGTGCATCTCATCAATGATTCCGAAAGTAGAACCAGCTATAAGGATTACTACAAGTGATTTAATGCTGAATTTGAGGTTACCTGGCACTTGCCACAGTACTACAGCGATGCCCAGGATGAAAAATACAAGGAAGTGAAATAAATAGTCCAGTCGAAATGAAACCCAATTGTTTTCAGGAATTTCTGGATTTGGTAAGTTTGGAATGGATGAAACCGTGGCGATAATTACTGCCCAGGTGATTGAAAAAATCCCGAGGAAGCTTTTTCTAAAAAGGAATTCAGGTAATTTCATAAGGGATTATTGTTTAAGCTTCTTTTGGCTTTTTGCTTGATATCCCATGCGATAATAAAAAAAATCCCGGGAACAATAAATGGTAATGAGAACAACAATGCATTGCCAAAGCCAGAAAATACTTCACTAAACCCGATATAAAGTCCCATCGCCAGGCCACTTAAAACCAGTAATCCCCCGCCAACAATCTCGATGAACCAGCCAACGATGTATGCAAAAAATGCAAAAGACATTATAGTAAGAACAAACAAAACATCAAATGAAGCTTGGGCATTTTTGTAAGCTTCAAAGCCTTGCCCCAATAGAAAGGAGACGAAAAATACTATCCCGAGAAACCCCACTAAGCGTCCCCACCATCTGAAAGAGCGATATTTATCCATGATAATTTAGTTAATCGGTTTTGGGTTTAAGATTCAAAAATTCAAGGATTTAAAAATTCAAAGATTCAAGCATTTAACCCGCCTTCGCCTTCATAATTTAGGTATTAAATTAGGTTTTTAGAATAGGCTACGGCGAGGCAGGCAATTCAACCATTCAACAATATAACCATTTAACAATTCAAAGATTTAAGGATTCAATAATAATTACCCTTCTTCCTCTATAAACCCTATGTACCCTATAAACCCTATTTCCCCTATGCACCCTATATGCCTGATAATCTATACCTTTTCCCCCTCAAACTTCACCGGATTATCCACCTTCTCTTCCAACAATGCAAAGTTCACAGCTTCCATCATCGAATCGACATAATGGAATTTTAAGCCTTTAATGTATATCTCTTTGATTTCTTTGATGTCCTGTTCGTTTTCTTTTGAAAGGATGATGTGTTCCATTTTTGCACGTTTGGCAGCCAGTATTTTTTCCTTAATCCCACCAACCGGCAACACTTTTCCACGCAGGGTAATTTCTCCGGTCATGGCCAGTTTCAGTCTTACTTTACGTTGTGTAAACAGCGATGCCAGCGAAGTGATCATTGTAATTCCGGCAGAAGGGCCGTCCTTTGGTGTGGCGCCTTCGGGAATGTGAATGTGTACATTGTATTTTTGGAATGTATCTGATGGGATATCCAACTGATCGCAGTGCGCCTTCAGGTATTCGTAAGCAATGGTGGCCGATTCTTTCATCACATCACCCAGGTTACCGGTAAGGGCAAGGCCGCCCTTACCTTTGCTTAGACTGGCTTCTACAAAAAGTATCTCTCCACCAACCGCGGTCCAGGCCAGGCCAGTTACAATTCCAGCCACATCGTTCGAAATACTTTTTTCCTTCTGAAATTTTGGTGGCCCTAAAATCTTATGCAAATCTTCCAGCGATACCTTTTTATTGTAGGGGTCGCCTTCAGCAATATACCTGGCTTTGCTTCGGAGTACTTTCGCGATGTTTTTTTCAAGCAGACGAACACCCGATTCCCTGGTGTAATCGTCAACGAGCTTTTCGAGGATTTGCTTCGAAAATGTTAACTGGCTCCTTTTAACGCCGTGTTGCTTAAACTGTCGGGGAACAAGGTGTTGCCGGGCGATTTCTACTTTTTCTTCCAGAAGGTAGCCGTTAATATCGATAATCTCCATCCTGTCGCGAAGGGCAGGATGCACTGTGCTGAGCGTGTTTGCAGTGGCAATAAATAAAACCTTTGACAGGTCATATTCCAAATCCAAAAAATTGTCGTGAAATGTTGTGTTCTGCTCAGGGTCGAGCACCTCAAGCAATGCTGCCGATGGGTCGCCACTAACGTTTGCCCCAATCACTTTGTCGATTTCGTCGAGAACAAAAACCGGGTTAGATGACTTGGCTTTTTTCATGCTTTGAATGATTCGGCCCGGCATTGCACCAATATAGGTTTTGCGGTGTCCCCTGATTTCGGCCTCATCCCTTAAGCCACCCAGCGACATGCGGATGTATTTCCTTCCGATTGCCCGGGCAACAGATTTGCCCAATGATGTTTTTCCAACCCCCGGAGGGCCAACCAGGCAAATGATGGGCGATTTCATATCGCCTTTCAATTTCAGTACTGCCAGGTATTCGATCATCCTTTCTTTCACTTTTTCCAATCCGTAATGATCCTGGTCAAGGACTTTTTGGGCGTGCTTCAGGTCGAAATTATCTTTGGTGTATTCATTCCATGGCAGTTCAACTAAAACTTCGAGATAGTTGAGGTGCATCGAATAATCCATTGCAGCCGGGTTGATGCGCATGAGTTTCCCCAGCTCTTTTTCGAAATGCTCACCAACATCCTTCGACCACTTTTTCTTTTTGGCTATTTCCCTAAGTTCTTCAATTTCCTGCTGTTGGCTTGTTCCGCCAAGTTCTTCCTGTATGGTTTTTAGCTGCTGGTTCAACATGTAATCGCGCTGCTGCTTGTCCATTTCATTCTTAACCTTGCCCTGGATCTGGTTCTTCAATTCCAGCATCTGCAACTCTTTGCTCAGTGCTGCAAGTACCTGGTTTGCCCGCTCCCTTACTTCCGAAATCTCAAGCAGTTGTTGTTTTTCCTTGAGGTTAATGTTCAGATTGCTCGAAACGAAATTTACAAGAAATACCGGGCTTTCGATATTTTTTATTGCAAAAGCCGCGTCACTTGGTATGTTAGGGGAGAGGTTAATGATTTGGATGGCCAGGTCTTTCAAGGATGAAATAAGCGCAAGGAATTTCTTGTCCTGCAATGCCCGTTTGTTGGTTTCAAAGTTGACAACTTTAGCCCTGAAGTAGGGGTCTTCCTCAATCATCTCAACCATCTTGAACCTTTTTTTGCCCTGGATAATGACCATCGTACTTCCATCCGGCATCTGCAAAATTTTCATGATATTGGCCACGGTACCAATTGTGTAGAGGTCACTTGCGCCGGGGTCTTCAGTTTCAGGGTCTTTTTGTGCAAGTACCCCAATGGTTTTATTGCCACTGTACGATTCGCGGATAAGCTGGATGGATTTGTCCCTGCCCACAGTAATCGGAAATACAACACCCGGAAAAAGCACTGTATTGCGCAAGGGCAAAATCGGCAGCGTTTCGGGAATTTCCTCCGCGTTCATAAAATCTTCCTCTTCCTGCGAAAGCAAAGGGATGAATTCGGTATCTCCGTTGATGATATCTGTCAGGTATAAACTTTGTTCTTCTTTTGGTCTTATCATAAATCTTTTTCTGCTAAAGTCAATGTGTCAGTATTAAATCGAAACACATATTCATTTGTTATTCATTTCAGGGTGCAAACTTTTTTTATCTAAATCATCTTGTTGTTTTTCAAAACGCTATGATTGAAAAGTTTTATGTTTTCTATTCGAAGGCTTCTTTCTGTCAATTTGTATGCCAATGATGAATTCTTTGCAACATTGGCAAAGACGACATTAAGTCGGTTCATACTTCCTAAATAGTTATCATTTGTGCAATCCATCCACTAACATAAATGAGGTATTGTTATTCAGAATAAAAAGACCAAAAAAAATAGCACACACAATGATATGACAAGGGGGAATAGATTTCTCTCCGCCGGCTGGCGGATTGAAAGGACAAGGCCGCAATATAGTTTGGGGGAGAGGAACATCGGGCGCGGAGCGCCCGATGTTCCTCTCCCAATCACACCAGAGTAGAAAGCCTTGTCTTTTCGATGGAGCGCAGCGACTGAGAAATCTATTTTGTCCTTTTCAATCAGACTGTAGTATAAACTTGTCATTGGTTGCATAGCGAAGAATCTGTAATCATTAGCAAACACTATTGGTCATTTATTTCTAAATATTTTCAGCCAGCGAAATGTTATGGATGTACCTGAAAATGTTTTCATCTTCTTCAGTAAATTCCATTTCCCTCCGGCCATAGACTATCCTTGCAACTTTTATTGCCTTATCAATATTGTACTCGGTCATACCATGTGTTCCGCCCCAGGAAAATGATTTGATGAAATTTCGCTGAAAGCCGGCACCGAATATGTTGGCGCTCACTCCCACAACGGTTCCTGTGTTGAACATAGTATTGATCCCGCACTTGGAATGGTCGCCCATGATAAGCCCACAAAATTGAAGGCCTGTCTTGGTAAATCTTTCTTTCTCGTAACTCCACACCCTCACTTCTTCGTAAGTATTTTTAAGGTTGGATGAGTTCGTATCGGCACCGATGTTGCACCATTCACCAATCACCGAATTTCCAATAAATCCATCGTGGGCTTTGTTGGAGTAGCCAAAAATCACCACATTGTTCAGTTCGCCGCCAACTTTTGAATGTGGGCCAATGGTGGTTGGTCCATAAATTTTCGCTCCCATTTTTACAGTTGAATGCTTGCACAATGCAAATGGGCCTCTAATGGTGCTGCCTTCCATCACTTCGGCATCTTCACCAATATAAATCGGGCCATTGTTGGTGTTCAGGATTGCGCCTTGCACTTTTGCATTTTTCTCAATAAAAATTGCGCCCTCACCAATTACAGTATTTGATGGCTCAAGTTCCTGCGACTTTTTTCCGCTGGTCAGTAATTCAAAATCACTTCTAATGGCTTCAGCATTTATCGAAAAAATATCCCAGGGCTTGTTGATTTTTATTACCGGATGGGGAAATGTAATATTGACAAATTTAGCTTCATCAGAGTTTAGCACAATATCCAGGTCATCAGCCATAATGCGCCTGGCAATGATGATTCCGGGCTGGACAAGTGATTCATTCATCGCCAGCTTATTGATTTCGTTGAGCAAAGCTATTGTTGGCAAAACAGAACCATTGATAAGCATCATGTCCTTGCTTGTTTCCAGGGAAAACTTTTTACTCAGGTAATCTCTCGTTAATGTTGAAGTCGATGCGCCAAGAAATTTTTCCCATTTTTCGCGGATGCTTAATATCCCAATGCGAATATCTGCTACCGGCCTTGTTAATGTGAGGGGCAGGAGTTGTTCGTGGCCTGGGTCATCGAAGAGTACGTAATTCATGCAGCTAAGGGTGTTAAGATTGAAACATTTGATTCATCTTGATTAATTCATTAATAAATAGTTCTATCGGCTCAATAGCCCCGTCTTTTAAGGCGGGGGGTAAAATACGACCTGATGCCCCCTGAAAATTTGAAAAAGTTTTAAAATAAAAAAATAAACTTTTTCAAATTTTCAGGGGAGGGTATCTGGTGTCAATCATGAACCCCGACCTTCCCAAAGATAGGGATGCCAATGGCAGAAGGACGGGGCTATTGATGTTTTTATTATCAATTCTCATGAATAATTAGTGTATTCAATCAACAAAACTATGAATTAATCATCATTTGTCAGGAAAAATAATTTTGCCTTTTCCCGAAAAATGAAAAAGCCCTGCTGTGATCAGAGGGCTTGGATTGTATCTTAGTAAGAAAAGTAATCTTACTTATTCTTATCTTCGTAATGCTTCTTGTACCTGCTTTTGAACTTGTCAACGCGACCTGCAGTATCCACAAGTTTCATCTTACCAGTAAAGAATGGGTGTGATGTGTGCGAAATTTCCAATTTGATAAGCGGATATTCCTTGCCATCTTCTTCAAATGTAATCTTTTCTTTTGTCGAAGCTGTTGATTTTGACAAAAACGTGTATCCGTTGGAAATATCCTGGAAAACAACGAATCTATAATCTTTTGGATGAATGTCTTTTTTCATGTTTAAATACCTTTATGTTTTGGGCGTGCAAAAGTAGTAATATTCAATTAAAAAACAAGAAATCATTTTATTTTTTTCATTTTAAACTAAGCAGGAATTTCATGGTATCAATCCCATCAGCATAATCCCAAAGCTCCGGCATTTGCGATTGACCC
>CAZBDF010000073.1:0-13690 GCA_964490385.1 uncultured Lentimicrobiaceae bacterium
AGGCTCTATGCACCCATCGAGGAAATAATCTCTTATAAGTTTGGCCCCTTTGTTGCGAACACCCACACCGAAACCAGTGAAACCGGGACCTTGATGACCAAGGCATATCACCTGGCCCAAAAGAAAATCAAGGAGCATGTTAACGCATGCCCCAGCGATGTGATCATTACTGCTGGTTCAGGTATGACAACAGTGATAAGTAAGTTCCAAAGGATTCTTGGATTCAGGGTGATGCAGAAAATGGATGTTGCCGAATGCCTGCCCGAAGAGGAAAGGCCGGTAGTTTTTATCACCCACATGGAACACCACTCTAATCATACTTCCTGGCTTGAAACTATTGCAGATGTGGTGTTGCTTAAGCCCGATAAAGATTTACTTGTTGATCTTGATGAATTGAGGATCGAATTGGAAAAATACAAGGACAGGAAAATGAAGATCGGTTCGTTCACGGCTTGTTCAAACGTTACCGGAGTTTCCACTCCGTATCATCAAATGGCAAAGATTATGCACGAAAACGGCGGTTTGTGTTTTATCGACTTTGCTGCATCAGCACCCTACGTTGATATGAATATGCATCCCGAAGATCCTCTTGAATCGCTGGATGCTGTAATGTTTTCGCCCCATAAATTTTTGGGTGGGCCGGGAACTTCAGGAGTTCTTGTATTTAACTCCTCTGTTTACCACAGTCTGGTGCCAGATAATCCTGGTGGTGGAACCGTGGACTGGACCAATCCATGGGATGAGTTTAAATATATCGATGATATCGAGTTGCGTGAGGATGGAGGGACTCCAGGTTTTCTTCAAACTATTAAAACTGCTTTGTGTATCGAACTGAAAAATAATATTGGTGTTAAGAATATTGAAGCACGCGAAAAGGAATTGGTAAAAATTGCTTTTGAAGCATTACCTAAAATTCCCGGTTTACATATTCTTGCTGATAATGTTCGGGATCGTCTGGGTGTGATTTCATTTTATATCGATGGTTTGCATTTTAACCTTGCCGTAAAATTGCTCAACGATAAATTCGGAATCCAGGTGCGTGGTGGATGCGCTTGCGCCGGCACATATGGCCACTTCCTGCTGGATGTGAGTTATGATAAATCCAAAGAAATTACCGACCTGATCAATAGTGGCGACTTATCTCGGAAGCCGGGATGGGTCAGGCTCTCGCTTCACCCCACCATGACCAACCAAGAACTTTACTTCACCATTGATGCCATCAAACAGGTGCAACAAAATCACAAAAAATGGGGCGTCGATTATATTTATAAAAATACCACCAACGAATTCAGGCACAAGAGCGAGCCCAAAGACAAAACTGTTTTAGTACAAGATTGGTTTGAGTTGTAGCAATGAGGCAATGATTAAATGAGAGAATGATTGAGTAATTTAAAGATTCAAAGATTCAAAGATTCAAAGATTCGAGGATTCAAAGATTTGAGGATTCAAGGATTCAAAGATTCAAAGATTCGAGGATTCAAGAATTCAAAGATTCGAGGATTTAAAGATTCAAGGATTAAGGATTCAAGGATTTAAAAATTCAAGGAGCCAGAATCCAATTTTTTGAGCCATCGTACAAACCAAATATGATTTTCTAACTTTTCATCGAACAATGGAAATGAAAACATCAGGGAACTCCCCATTTCTATTGCATAAATAGTCGGTAATTTTTGCTTCAATGGTGCTTCTCAAGATTGAGAATGATTGAATGTTGAGTAAAGCGATATTTAGCCTATGCGGAGCGGGAATGAAAGAATGCTTGAATATTTGAATGCTTGAATGGATCCTACCTTATGCCTTTTGTGAACGATATCTTTTTCATCGCTAAAACAATATTTCCCCTATGCACCCTATAAACCCTATAAACCCTATAAACCTTATTTCCCTTTCTACCCACCCAATTCAAACAGCGTAATCTCTGGTAAAATACCGATACGTCCGGGATAGCCAACAGTTCCAAGTCCGCGGTTGACGTACAGGCGCTGTGCTTTTTGTGTTGCCAAAGGATTTTCGTACATCCCGGCCCAATGTTTATACATCCACTTTGCAGGACTCCATTTTAGTTTTCCAACTTCTATTCCAAACTGAAAACCATGGGTATGCCCGGAAAATGTAAGGTCAATATCCTGGTAGTCTTTGCTGATCATGGTGTCCCAATGCGAGGGGTCGTGAGAAAGTAAAAGTTTAACCGAAGCATCCTGGGCACCTTCCAGCGCTTTGCCAATATTTCCGTGTTTTGGGAATCTTCCATGTGCGCCCCAGTTTTCAACACCAATTACAGCCAAATTTCCATCGTTGCTTTCAAAAACCTGGTTTTCATTCATCATCAGTTTCCAACCCAGACGCTTGTAGAAATTGTAAAGATCAGCCATGTTTTGCTGTTTGGCCGCATTTGATGGCCAGCGGGTATAGTCGCCATAATCATGGTTGCCTAATGTTGCAAATATGCCATGTTTTGCTTTCAGTTTTGCCAATGTATCTTCAAACCTGAAAGCCTCATCGGTTTTGTAATTTACCAGGTCGCCGGTGAAAAAGATAAGGTCGGGTTTAAGCTCATTTATTCTTTCAATAGCTTCTTCGAGCGGGTGTTTGCTTGCCCAACTTCCCAGGTGGATGTCCGAAATTTGTACGATTTTCCATCCCTTAAATTTATTAGGTAAGTTGGGTAACGAAACATATTCTTTCCTCACTTTAAAATCATACACCCACTTCAACATCCCTGTTAGCAAGCCTCCAAACAAAATACCTCCCGAAACCAAACCGGCCTTTTGAAGAAACTGGCTACGGCTTATCTTCCTACCCTCTGACTTTTCATTTACATTCTTTTTTGTTTGCGAAGCCTTTTGATTAACGAACCTTATGCCAAGAATAAAATCTGCAAACAACAGAAACAGGATAGGGATAATTTTAGAAGCATATGCAATGAAAATGAACCCAAAAATATAAGTTTGTACACCTTCGTCCCACCATTTTGGTGCTTGAAGCATGCCAACCCCAAATGCTATAATCAACAAGGCCAGCGGAATCCAGTATAAAATCTTATAGAAGTTTCGTAGATAAACCTTGTGCTTGTTGATCCAATCTTTAATCGATCCGTAGAGGTAAAAATCCCCCAGGAATAAAATGACCAGGAAAGGAAACCTGCTGGCATTTTTAGGGTAAAATTGTAATACGATAAGATAGGCTATGATGAGGAATGCGAGGACTCCAAGTACTTTAAGAAATTTCTTCATGTAGTAATAAAAAAAACTGTTATCAAACTGAACTGAATGATAACAGTTAATTAAGGATTGTGTTCAAACGGAAGTAAATCTATCTTATTGTTTTATAGGATTTCTGTGAGGGATTGTAATAAATTTGTGCAAAAAAAATTGCATTTAAGACAATTAGTTTGCATATTTGCAAATAATTTGACTTTTATGGAATCATACAACTGGAACGAATTATCCAAAAGGTTATTGAAAGCCGAACTTGTCAAGCGGGGAATTTCACATGAAGAACTTGCTAATAGACTAAATAGTTTGGGGATTAAAGAATCGAAATCAAGTATTGACAGCAAAATATGTCGAGGTACATTTAGTGCATCTTTCTTATTGAAGTGCTTAAATGTTATTGGTTGTAATAACCTTATCATCGAAAATCAATTGTTAATCGCTGCGGAGCCGGTTGTTGAATACAAGAAAACAATTAAAAATGAAGACAATTAAATTTATAGACCTCTTTGCTGGATTAGGTGGGATAAGAATTGGTTTTGAAGATTCATTTAAAAGATTTGGATTTGAAACAGAATGTGTTTTAACTTCTGAGATAAAACCACACGCAATAAAAACATTAGAGCATAATTTTTCCCATAATCTTTTTGTAGGTGATATTTTTAAAGTTAGAACGGATGAAATTCCAGATTTCGATTTTTTACTAGCTGGTTTTCCATGCCAACCATTTAGCTCTGGCGGAAAACGTTTAGGTTTTTTAGATACAAGAGGAACATTGTTTTTTGAAATTGAGAGAATTCTTAGACAAAAAAAACCTTATGGGTTCATATTGGAAAATGTTGAAGGTTTAGTAAAACATGATATAGAAAACAAGCATGACGATATAGGTCAAACGCTGAAAACTATTCTTCACGTTTTAGAAAAGGATTTAAAGTATAAAGTCTCATGGAAAGTATTTGATTCTGTAAACTTTGGAGTTCCTCAATCAAGAAAACGTATATTCATTGTGGGCACAAAAGATAAAAAAATTAGTCTTGAAAACTTTGAGCGTTCTTTTTCTGTTTTCAGGGATGTCATGGAAAGTGGTTTGCCAACTTTAAAATCAGAATTTACGGTTAAATTATTAAGTCACTACAATATCAAAGAGTTGTGCGGTAAGAGTATTAAAGATAAGCGAGGTGGTAAAAACAATATCCATTCCTGGGATATTGAAATAAAAGGCCCAGTTTCAAAAGAGCAAAATATATTGCTTAATAAATTATTTAAGGCCCGCCGGCAAAAAAAGTGGGCCGAAGAAATTGGTGTTGTTTGGATGGATGGTATGCCCCTAACCTTAAAACAAATTAGCACATTTCACAATTCTGAAAACCTAAAGGAACTTTTAGATGATTTGGTTGACAAGGGCTATTTAAAACTTGAACACCCTAAAGGTCTAAAGGAAGAACTTACCCTTGAAGGCATTAAGCGATATCGAGATTATGACAAAACAAAACCCAAAGGCTATAATATTGTAACTGGCAAATTAAGTTTTGAGATTAACAAAATTATCTCTCCTGATGATATTGCTCCAACTTTAGTAGCAACTGATATGTCGAGACTGGCTGTGCCTGATGGGCTTGGTTTAAGACGTTTCACGATCCGGGAAGGTTTGAGGCTTTTTGGATATCCTGAAAGCTATACTATTCCAACTAAAGAAAATGATGCATTTGATTTATTAGGAAATACTGTTGCTGTTCCAGTGGTGAAAGTAATTGCTGAAAGGGTAGCGGAAAATTGCATTAAATCAAATTATTTAACCAAGAGTTTGAGTCCGGTATGTTCGGCATAGTTTTTAAGGACATTTCTTAACCAATGCCCATTATTATGTCTTGTTTGAGGATATTCATAGCGAGTTTCATTAAGCGCTTTAAGGAAATCCTCTTTCGAAGCAAAAGGTTTGAATTTTGTTCGCTCAGAATACCATGTAGATGGTCTTAGATTGTAAATGATACTCTTTTTTTCTTGTACTTTTATAGGGTATGTTCCGCTTGGACACGATAATTCCCAAATCTTTTTTAGCCAAACATTTTTAATTGATAATGAACTTCCTTTCATTTGGTATGCTAAAATAAGATAATCCGAATCAATCCTGTAGGCATCTGTCAATAATGAGTTACAATATGAATCAAAGTTTGCTAAATCAAATCCTGGCCCTCTGTCCCAATCAAATGATTTTACTTCTAATAATCCTTTCATCCTATCATCTGGGTCAAGATAAAAATCAGGAAATTTTTGTGTATTTTCATTTTCCTCAAAGTCAATTTCCATCTTTATAAACCATGCCTTAAGCCACTCTTGCAAAAGATTCCCTATAGAATCCTTCGTCTCAATAGAAATTGTCAAATCTTTCAGAGTGAAATTTATTACACCTTGCTCTCCTATAATTTTATAATCCTTTGTCAGTTTATTGTATAATTCCTGTGCTGTTAATTTCATGTTGTTAGTTTAAGCAACAAATTTAACTAAAAATGAAGCACTTATCACAAAAATTAATTGTTGCCAATTTTTGTTCTAACTACTAGAATTACTGCTGTTTTAGTTAACAGGTAACTCCCGAATATAATTCACCAAACCCCGAGCGTTAAATATTTTCATCAATTTATCCGGTGGTGGGGCAAAAGCAAAAGTTTTACTACCAACCTGCACTTCACCTGTTTCGAAATTAATATCCACTTTATCGCCGGCGTTATAGGCATCAACAGCTTCGGGCAAAATAATGATAGGAAGTCCCTGGTTTACTGAGGAGCGATAAAAAATCCTGTTCACCGATTTGCAGATAACGGCTTTAACGCCGGCATGTGAAAGTCCTACGGCAGGATGCTCACGTGATGAACCGCAGCCAAAGTTAGCTCCGGCAATAATAATATCCTCCGGCGAAACTCTTTCGGCAAAGCTATCGTCGAAACCTTTGAATAGGTGCGGCATGATTTTTTCCGGCTCCGACGAAAGCACGTTGTAGGTCATGTTTCCGGCAAACATCTGGTCGGTGTTGAGATTATTAATGTCGGTGTAATTCCAAACGCCATCAAGGTACCTGTTGTCATTTTCGTCCACTTCCACTGTTGAACTCTGTTCGATGGAAAAGGGATATTTATCGTTCGCCTTGATGCCACGTGGGTCGGTAATTTCAGCATTCAGTGCCGACCATGCCACTGCTGCCGGGGATGCCAGGTAAATATTGGCTTCTTTATTTCCCATCCGTCCTTTAAAATTTCGGTTGGCTGTAGAAATTATATTGAAGCCATCGGCAGGAATTCCCTGTCCTGTTCCAAGGCATGGTCCGCAGGAAGTTGCAAGCACTTGTGCCCCTGCATCCATAAATATTTCAATAAGGCCATCTTTCATTGCCTGCATGTAAATTTCCTTTGATGCCGGAATGATCAACATTTGAACATCGGCAGGGAGTTGTTTGCCCTTTAAAACTTTGGCCACTTCCAGCAAATCTTCAAGTCGGCCATTTGTACAGGTACCAACCATGGCCTGATTTATCTTTGTTCCCTGTACCTCAGCAAGGGCTTTTACATTGTCAACATGGTGAGGTGCTGCCACAACCGGAAATAGTTCATTCAGGTTTATTTCAATTTCCTTTGCATATTTCGCATCTGGATCAGCCCAAACACCAATGATTTCTTCACCATAAAAATCTTCGAGCACTTCATCTGCAGGGAAAACTGCATTTTTAGCCCCCATCTCAGAAGCCAGGTTTGCCAGGGTCATCCGCTCGGAAATAGAAAGGTTTTTCGCCCCATCGCCATGGTATTCAATCGACATATAATCTGCCCCGCTGGAACCGATCATTCCGATGATCCAAAGTGATAGATCCTTGGCATAAACTCCTTTGGGGAATTTACCATGGAGCGTTATCTTGATTGTTTCCGGTACACGGAACCATGTTTCGCCCAATTTCCAAAGTCCTGCCGATTCTGTCCGGTCGATACCTGCCGCAAAAGCATTAAAAGCCCCGGCTGTGCAAGTATGGCTGTCGCTACCAACGATGATCTGACCGGGCCTGGCGTGGTACGACATAATTTGGTGACAGATTCCGCGGCCAACGTCATAAAATTTCTCGATGCCCTGCTCCTTCACAATTTCCCGGACTTGCTGGTATTGGTTGGCTAATTTTGCACTGGTGGGAGGTGCATTGTGATCGAGAACGATCAACAACTGATTTGGGTCCTTAACCTTTTCGCCATTCATTTTTTTAAATGTCCCCGCAATACTTGCAGTATTGTCGTGGGTAAGGATGATGTCGGGTGTTGCAAAAACGATGCTACCGGTTTTGGCACCGAATATTTTCTCGACAAATGTTTTTCCACTCATTATGTAACTGGTATTAGGTTTTTAAAATATGATATTTTAACGATCACAAAATTGGTATTTTTCGATGAATTGTGGTTGGAAATAAGTAATTTAGAAATGGTTTAAGCAAAGGCTTTGTTTTTGCGTTTCAACACACGATGGGCCGCACTGCATATGCTTTTTGCTGTTAATCCATATTTTTCCATCAACTCAGCGGGCTGGCCTGATTCACCAAAAGTATCATTCATCCCTATCATCTCAACTGGGACTGGACAATGTTTTACGATTACTTCTGCAACAGCACTACCAAACCCACCATAAATTTGATGTTCTTCGACTGTAACAATGGTACCGGTTTTCTCAGCCGCCCCAATGATGATTTGTTTGTCGATGGGTTTTATGGTGTGTATATTTATCACCTGGGCTGAAATTCCTTTTTTATCCAACACTTCAGCAGCAAGCAGCGCTTCCCAAACCATGTGCCCTGTAGCTATGATAGCCAGGTCATTGCCATTCTTCAGTATTTGCCCTTTACCAACTTCAAAGTCTTGATTCTCCAGTGTAAAATCAGGAACAGCTTCACGTCCGAAGCGAATATAAACCGGCCCTTCTGATTCGAGGATTGCTTTGGTGGTGGCAATTTTCGCCTGTGTTGCATCGCATGGTGAAAGTACAGTCATGTTGGGCAACACCCGCATGATGGCAATATCTTCTAAAGCCTGGTGTGTGGCACCATCAGGGCCAACTGAAATTCCGGCATGTGCGCCTCCAATTATCACATGAACGTTATTATAACACACCGAAATGCGAATTTGATCGGTGGTGCGCAAGGCAGCAAAAACCCCATAGGTTGAAAATACCGGAATTTTGCCGGATAAAGCCAGTCCTGTGGCAACCCCAATACAATTTTGTTCTGCAATGCCAAGTGATAAAAATCTTTCAGGAAATTGATCTGCAAAAAAGTTCATGCCCACCGACCCTGTAATATCGGCACCAATACCAATGATGTTCTTGTCCTGCATCCCTGCCTCCAGGACCCCTTCACCAAAGCCTAGTTTCGTGGCTCTGTGGGCTTTCTTTTTGAATTTTGTCATTTGCTGCGCTGTCATTGAGTTGTGCTGTCATTCATAGTCATTGAGCTACGCTGTCATTGATTGTCATTGGTTGTTATTCAATATTTCAATAAATTCTTTTGCTTTTATTTTATTTGGAACTTTTCCGTGCCACTTATAATTTCCTTCAATTGATGGGATGCCTTTTCCCATTTTTGTTTTTGCAATAATAACCGAAGGCTTGCCTTCAACTTCTTCAGCCATTTGGAAAGTATTACAAAGTGCTTCAATAGTATTGCCATCACATTCAAATACTTCCCAGCCAAAGGATTTCCATTTTTCGGCAAGTGGCTCAATCTCCATTACATCACTTGTCCGGCCATCTATTTGAACGAAATTCCTGTCGATTACAGCAGTAAGATTATCCAGTTTGTGGTGTGCTGCACTCATGGCAGCTTCCCAAATCGATCCTTCCTGCAATTCGCCATCGCCATGGATTGAATAGACTTTCCAGTTTTTTTTATCCATTTTTGCTGCCAGGGCCATTCCAACGGCTACTGACAATCCTTGCCCCAACGAACCTGCCGATAGCTCAATGCCAGGCAAATGATGGTCCCTGCCCGGATGTCCCTGCAATCGTGATCCTAATTTCCTCAAAGTCAATAATTCGTTAACTGGAAAATAGCCGGCGTTTGCTAATGCAGCATAATAAACCGGGGCCACATGGCCAATGGAAAGGATCAGTCTGTCACGATCTTCCCAGGTAGGATTTTTAGGCTGATGGTTCATTCTGTCAAAGTACAAAACCGTAAAAACGTCTGCAAGGCCCAGCGACCCACCTAAATGGCCTGATCCGGCTTCAGCCAGGCTTTTAACAACATCAACCCTAATTTTTTTTGCAATGGATTTTAAATTGGAAATCTCTCGTTTTTGTTTTGTATTATCCATGTTATTAAATTCTTTAGTGCGAAAATAGTAATAAAAACTAAAGGCAAGACATAAGCAGTTTTGTGCCACAACTCGCTGACACTGCAATTTTTAATGATTCTTAATAAAAAAATTTTTAAACTTGTACATTGTTTTGCAATCACCCTTCCAATCGATACTTTATGAGAAAAATTACTTACCAGGCCAGCTTTGTTTTAGCCATTGTTGTGTTCGTATTTAATGCGCATGCATTTGGCCAGATGTCAACCCAAATCAATTACAAAGAAAAAGGCAGGGCCATTTTGCCTGCATCAGTTTACTTTTCTGATAGCAATGGAAATAAAGATATATCATCAGAAGATTTTATCGATTATCAAAAAGTGTATTTTACAATTGAATCTGCAGGTAACGATGGCAATGGTTATTTTAAAGAGAAGGACATTGAGGAGGATTTAAGCCTGATTAAATTGTATCAGAAAGGAAACCGAATTATGCCCGTCGCTGAGTTAAAGGGTATTCCCAACGGTGATCAAAAAATTGATAAGGTACTGATGACCTTCAATAAACAAGATGTTGTCCTTTATGAACCTTTCGAGTTCAGAAGTCTCATTGATACTGCAAAAGAGCTTATCATTCCCGATAAGTATTTTCTTCAGCATTATACTTACGAACCCGTTTACATTCAGGGGATCAATTATAGTGATGAAAAAAATTATGTGGCTGCTTATAACACTTTGATGAAAATTGTTGACGATGCCCAGGTAGAGGATGAGATCAGGCATTACTCTTTTTGGCAATCAGCAAGCGAAACCTATATCCAAACTGCAATTGAGCAATATGCCGATAGTTTGTCGGGCAGTCTCACAAGAGCCCATGCCCGGTTTATGGGAAGTTTTTCAAAAAGCAAACTCGAAGGGCAGGATTCGATCTTAAGGCTGATCTATGATGCGCAGGATATGTTCATGCCTTATATGCAAATGGATTTTCCAAATAGCGCGCTCTATCGTACTAAATTTACACAATTGATATCTGAGGCAGATTCTCTAATTGCCGAAAATACCATCCGGTTTAACAGAAGCCGAATGCGCTTCCTCGAAACTGAAACTTATGTTCAGAATTATGAATTTCAACTTTACATCGATATTATTGCCAGGATGCTTTGTAACCTCGATACATTGAAAACCCTGAATGGGTTGTTGCCGCTTAATATCGAATTATTAGACAAAATGCCTGAAAAAAAGAAGGTGTTGGTTGATACCGAATGGATTGATAATTTTGAAATAATTCTTGATGTTGTTAATTTGAATATGCACACAAAGGGGCTTGTATTTGGTGATTCGGTGATGGGTAATTTGCAGCAACAAGTGCCTGATCAGCGGCAACCTTATTATGAAATATTTACAGCTTTCAACTATATGGATAATAACCTTCCTTTATTCAAAACTTTTGTTTCAGAAGCAATGGGTAAATGTACAGATGTGGATTTGTTGGATAACCTTGAAATGTGGATATTGAGTTTCAACTTGACTTTTAACGATGTGGATCCAAAAATTGTTTCCAGGATAAATGAGGGTATCCGCATGATCGAACGCAAGAGGTGGCCACAGGCAGAAAGTATTTTCGGGATTTTAACCAAACAAGCAAATAGTGTTGCGCCACCATGGTATTATGAGGGCTTGATTAAATATGAAAATGGGGGGCAGTTTTCAGCCGAATCGAGGTTTGCAAGGGCCCTGGAAATTAATCCCGAGTACATCGCCCCCAGGAAGTTTAATTTTGAAATACAATATCAACAGGAAAATTTTGAAGGTTTGCTCACAGAGGTTGAGCTTGCAATAAAAACCTACGATATCTGGCTGTTCCATTATTGGAAATCTAAAGCGCTTTTCGCTAAGGAAAGGTACAGGGATGCAATTTCTGAAATCGAAAACAATTGCATTGCCATGAACCCCTGGGATGTTGATGCATATTTTTTATTGGGTGATGCCTACCGTGAATTGAAAAATATGGATAAAGCTGAAGAAGCCTACCGCCAAACTGTTGAAGTTGATCCATACATGGATACAAGTCTGTTTGATGAAAAAATGACCGAAATTCTGGAACTGAGGAAGAAATAGGAAACTGGTAACTTTTCGAGGATGTTCCGAATCCTCGGATTCGTGAATCCGGGACGCGAAAAACAATGAAATCATAGATTTTCGGTTTTTCGGCACTGTTCACCAATCACCAATCACCAATCACCGATCACCGATCACCAACCACCAATCACCGATCACCAATCACCAATCACCGATCACCAATCACCGATCACCAATCACCGTTCCCCCTCCCTCCTAATAAGTCCGCACATACTTCACTTCCAGTTTTCTTAAATCATTAAACCTTTTTACCACACGGTCGGCATTTTTCTTTCTAATTGCAAAATTAAGCGTGCATGTCATCTGAAAATCCTGACCTACCTGCTCCAGGTTTTCTTCTTTCATAATGCGCATCACATCGTTCATATCCACATAATCAAAGGTTAATAGATATTCCTCTTTAATGATTTTGGTAATGATCTCATTGTTTTCAATTGCATCCAGCGTGGCATACTTGTAAGCATTTATCAATCCGCGAACCCCCAGTTTTGTCCCTCCAAAATACCTGATCACAACCACGAGGATGTTTGTCAGGTCATGCGAAAGTAATTGTCCATGTATAGGTTTTCCGGCAGTACCCGAGGGTTCTCCGTCATCATTCATTCTAAAAGCCGATTTGTCAAAACCAAGGATATAGGCATAGCAATGGTGGCGGGCGTCATAATATTCTTTACGCAGCAAAGCCAACTCTTCCTTTACCTGCACCTCTGTAAGGCACGGAATGGCATGTGCAATAAATTTGCTGCCTTTATCTTTAAACAAGCCTTCCGATTTTTTTTCGATTGTTTTGTATTCGTCTTCGAACATAATTTTACAAACTTTAGGGCAAATTTATAATAATATCTACGTCTGATCTGTTTTTTTGTGTATGTTTGAATCATTGTTAAATAATAGGAAAAATGAAGAATTTTAAAGACATATTGAGGCTTGCTGAAAGCTATGCGGATTTTACGGCAGAGAACCTTGGCAAGATGGTGCAAATTAAATCCTTAAGCTGTGGCGAAAAGGATGTTGTACTCGAAATTAAGAAACAGATGATAGAAGCTGGTTTCGATGAAGTGAAAATTGACGGGCTGGGCAATGTCATTGGGCGCATTGGGTCGGGCGACACAATTCTTGCCATCGATGGCCATGTTGATACTGTTGATACCGGCAATCTCGATAATTGGGAGTTTGATCCCTTTTCGGGTGAAGTGAAAGATGGATATGTTTTAGGAAGGGGCACCGTTGACCAGGAAGGAGGTGTGGCATCTTTTATAACAGCCGGCCGCATTATCAAAGAACTTGCTTTGTGCAACGATCTTACGATATATTTTGTAGGCAGTGTAATGGAAGAAGATTCCGACGGGCTGTGCTGGAAATACATCATCGAAGAGGAAGGGATTAAGCCCGATTTCGTGATCAGTACCGAACCCACGAACCTTGGAATATACCGTGGACAGCGTGGACGTATGGAAATGGAGGTATTCTTCAGAGGTGTTTCGTCACATGGATCCGCGCCTGAACGTGGGAAGAATGCAATTTACATGGCATCTAAAGCATGCCTCGAAATTGAAAAGCTCAACGAAAATCTGAAGCATGATGATTTTTTAGGCAAAGGAAGTATTACAGTTTCTGAAATCATATCTGGTTCACCATCACTGTGCGCTGTTGCTGATTATGCAAAAATCCATATCGACCGGCGACTGACCTGGGGTGAAACCAAAGCGTCGGCTGTTGCCGAAATCGAAAATATCATCGACGGGGTAGATGCCCGTGTGGAAGTTTCGCAATACATGGAAACCGCCTGGACAGGTTTGACGTATGGTATGGAAAAGTATTATCCAACCTGGAAGGTTTCGGAGGAGCATCTTGTTGTTAAAACCGGAGAAGAGGCTTTCGAAAAAGTATTTGGCAAAAAGCCGATTGTCGATAAATGGACTTTCTCCACAAATGGGGTCACCATTAATGGAATGTATGGTATCCCAATGATTGGTTTTGGGCCAGGTAATGAGGTGCTTGCCCATGCACCCAACGAAAAAGT